>JBOGJX010000116.1:0-4090 GCA_050745285.1 Terriglobia bacterium | reverse complement strand
GAGCGCGTACTGACCATGCAGCAGAATTGGATTGGGAAATCCAAGGGCACGCTGGTGGATTTTGATATTGAGGCGCTAGACGAGCCGGTGCGGATTTTCACCACTCGCGTGGACACGATCTTCGGTTGCACGGCGGTGCTGCTTGCGCCGGACCATCCGTTGGTAGAAAAGCTGATTGCCCGCTCGACACGGCCGGCAGGGCTGCGCGAGGCAGCGGAGCGCATCAAGACTTCTTCCGTTCGCGCGCGCGCCGAGGCGAATCCAGAAAAGCAGGGCGCTTTTACAGGGTTCACCGCGCGCAATCCTTACAGCGGGGAGAGTGTTCCCGTCTGGCTGGCCAATTTTGTTCTGATGGAGTATGGAACCGGAGCGGTGATGGCGGTGCCCGCGCATGACCAGCGCGACTTTGAATTTTGTGCTGCCTATGGCCTGCCCATCCCGCAGGTGATCGCCCCGCTCGATGGCGGCGCGGTGGATCTCGCCCAGGGTACGTTTGTCGAATATGGCCGCCTGGTGAACTCCGGCCCCTATACGGGACTCACGTCGGATGAAGCGAAAGACCGAATGACGCAGGAGGCTGAGGTCAAGTGCTTCGGGCAAGGAACCGTGCAGTACCGCCTCCGGGACTGGGGCATTTCGCGGCAGCGCTATTGGGGCACGCCGATTCCTATTGTCTACTGTGAGAAATGCGGCGCGGTTCCCGTGCCGGACGCCGAACTGCCGGTGGTGTTGCCGGCAAACGTTCACCTTACCGGGCGGGGAGCTTCGCCGCTGGCAGAAGTTGCCAGTTTTGTCTCCACGCGCTGCCCGAAATGCCAAGGGCCCGCGCGGCGCGAAACGGACACGATGGACACGTTTGTCGATTCCTCCTGGTACTTTTACCGCTACACGGACCCGAAGATTTCGACCGCGCCCGTGAACCGCTCCGCCGTTCAGTACTGGTTTCCGGTGGACCAATATATCGGCGGCATCGAGCACGCCATCCTGCACCTGATTTACATGCGTTTTTTCACCAAGGTGATACAGGATATTGGCCTGGTGGATTTTCCCGAGCCGGTGGCCCGCCTGTTCACGCAGGGAATGGTGATTAAGGACGGGTCCAAGATGTCGAAGTCTAGAGGAAACGTCGTGGATCCGACGCAAATCTGCGCGCGCTATGGCGCGGACACTGTGCGGCTCTATATGATGTTCGCCGCGCCGCCGGAGCGCGATCTGGAGTGGAGTGACGCGGGAATCGAAGGCGCGTCAAGATTCCTGAATCGCATTTACCGGCTGGTGGCCCGCCACGCGGAGCGGCTGCATGCCGTTAAGAGTGGACCAGCAAATTCTGACCGCCGCTGGGACCCGTCCGAATTGACACCTGATGAGCGGCGGCTGCTCAGAAAAACCCACCAAACGCTCAAGCACGTTACCGAGGACATGGAAGAGCGCTGGCATTTTAATACCGACGTCGCCATGACGATGGAGCTGGTGAATTTACTGAGCGACATGGAAGACGCGGTGAAGACGGGCAAAATCCGGCCTGAAATTCACAAAGAGTCGCTTGAGGATGCTGTCTCGATGATGGCGCTCTTCACCCCGCACATTGCGGATGAATTATGGGAGGCGCTGGGGCACAACGAGCCTGCGCTCCATACCGCGTGGCCTGTCTATGATGCCGGGCTTGCCGAGGAAGAGGAAATCGAGCTTCCCGTGCAGGTGAACGGCAAGCTGCGCGGGCGAATCCGCGTGGCCGCTGGGTTGAGCGAAGAGGAAGCCGTGAGCAGGGCAAAAATGGATGAGAAAGTGGCGCCCCATCTGAATGGAAAGCAGATTGCCAAAGTTATCGTGGTGCCTCAGAAACTCATCAGTTTCGTGGTGAAATAATGGACGCTCTCCGCCCCGTCGTGGTCATCGATTTTGGCTCGCAGTACACGCAGCTTATTGCCCGGCGTATCCGCGAAATGCAGGTTGCCGCGGTCATTATGCCGTGCACCAGGCCGTTTGAGGATTTGGAGCGGATGGGCCCGCCGGCCGTTATCCTTTCCGGCGGTCCTTCATCCGTCTACGACCCCGATTCGCCGAGATGCGACCCGCGCATTTTCAAGCTGGACGTTCCGGTGCTCGGAATCTGCTATGGGTTTCAGTGCATGGCCGCGCTGCTCGGCGGCAAAGTGGAGCCCGCCGCCCGGCGCGAATACGGGTTTGCCCAGCTTGAGGTTTTCCCGCCTTCGGACATTTTGAAGGGACTGCCTTCTCCCCTGCGGGTCTGGAACAGCCACGGGGACCACGTGACCGCGGTGCCACCCGGTTTTCGCGTGACGGGCCAGACGGAGAATGCTATTTCCGTCATGGAAAATGCAATGGCCCGGATGTACGCGGTTGAATTTCACCCGGAAGTCCGGCACACGGCGCACGGCGAGGATGTCCTCCGCAATTTTGTCCTTGAGATCTCGGGCATCAAACCCAACTGGTTTCCTTCATCATTTATCGAAAACACGGTGCGGCGCATCCGTGAGCAGGTGGGCGCGGGTCAGGCGATCTGCGCGCTCTCGGGCGGTGTGGATTCGCTGGTTGCGGCGACCTTGGCGGGACGCGCTCTCGAGAATAGGCTGACATGTATCTTCGTCAATAATGGACTTCTGCGGAAAAATGAATTTGAAAAGGTCACGGCAGCGCTGCTAGCCCAAGGTCATCTCAATGTGCGCGCCGTGGACTACTCGGCCCGGTTCCTCGACCGGCTTCGCGGTGTTACGGATCCCGAAAGGAAGAGGAAAATTATCGGCGGGGAATTCATCCGGGTGTTCGAGGAAGAAGCGCGCCGGTTAGGTGAGGCGCGATTTCTCGTTCAAGGCACGCTCTATCCGGATGTGATCGAGTCTGTTTCCGTGAAGGGCCCGGCCGCAACGATCAAGAGCCACCACAACGTGGGCGGGTTGCCGTCCGATCTTCAGTTTGAGTTGATCGAACCGCTGCGTGAGCTCTTCAAAGATGAAGTGCGGCTGGTGGGAAGGCAGTTGGGGCTTGACGAGGAATTGATTGGCCGCCAGCCATTTCCAGGCCCCGGGCTTGCCGTGCGGATCGTAGGCGAAATCACGCAGGACCGATTGCGCATGGTCCGCGATGCCGATGCTGTGGTGCAGGAAGAAATTCGCATGGCGGGGCTCTACCACAAACTCTGGCAGTCGTTTGCCGTGCTGCTGCCGGTCTTCAGCGTGGGGGTGATGGGGGATGCGCGCAGTTACGGCTCGGCGATTGCCGTGCGCGCCGTGGAATCAGAAGACGGAATGACGGCCGACTGGGCTAAACTGCCCGCGGATGTTTTGTCGCGGATCGCCACTCGAATTGTCAACGAAGTAAGAGGTGTGAACCGGGTCGTGCTCGATATCACGTCAAAGCCGCCGGGCACTATTGAATGGGAGTAGACACACACCACCTGTTGCAGGCGGGAATCATCATTATCCGCCTTTAATGAATGGAGCGCGCCTAGCGGTGCGCCAGCTTCTGAGCCATGTACAGTAAGAGCTGCCGGTCTTTTTCCTCAATCCTATCGAGGGTGCGGCGGACCTTTTCAAAGAACCGGACTTGCTTCTCCGCTTCCTCATCCAGGACGAGCTCTTCCGGTGACTGTCTGTTGCTCAGATTGGGCAGCGGCGGCGCATCGTCACCCTCATAAAACAACTGGTAGAGGGGGACTTCCAATGCTGATGCCAGCCTCTCCAGAGTTTCGAGCGACGGGACAGTGTGTCCGTTCTCGACCCTGGAAATATAGCAGCGCAGCAATCCAGTCCGTTTTTCGATGTCGCCTTGTGATAGGCTTTTTTCTTCTCTTAGCTTTCGAAGTCTGCGTCCTATAACCATAATGGAGTCATCATGCCATGCTGTATCAAGTTAGTCAACTAAAATATTGACTATTGACTCTTGCGGTCCTTGCCCGGAAGATGCCGTTACCGTGCGATTATCCGGTGGAGGCTGCGGGTTTGGGGCGCCGTGGGTGCTCGGGTATACGCGCCCTGCGGCTTCGCCGCTTGCTGTGCCATTCCGGGGGCAAGATCCCACCTTTAATGTCATGGCCGGATTCGTAGGAGCGCTGCTTGCTGCGCCCAAAAGC
>JBOGJX010000115.1:0-3688 GCA_050745285.1 Terriglobia bacterium | reverse complement strand
ACCTGCCCAGGACGTGAGACGAAAAGCAGTCGCGGACGAGCGCTCTTACGGCAGGGTTAAAACCCTGCCCTTCCGGTTTCCCAGGCGCGTTCATGAATAATCCAGATTAGTAGGCGCATTTGTGGCGGCGGCCAAAGGCCGCATTGCACCACCCGATGCCTCTATTGGGTGGCGGACGATGTATCATTGAGTCGTGACCCGCCAGATTCTGCATGTGGATATGGACGCGTTCTACGTCTCTGTCGAAGAGCTGGAAGACCCCTCGCTCATCGGCAAGGCGGTGATTGTGGGTGGCGACCCGGGGAGTCGTGGCGTGGTGGCTTCCGCCAGCTACGAGGCTCGCAAGTTCGGCGTACACTCAGCCATGCCGCTGCAGCAAGCGAAACGGCGTTGCCCGCACGCCATTTTCATTCGCGGCCGCTACGAAAAGTACGGCGAATACTCACACAAGATTCACCAAATCTTTTTGGGCTTTACGCCGGTGGTAGAGATGGTCAGCGTGGATGAGGCCTATCTCGATCTTACCGGCTGCGAGCGGCTGCACGGCCCGATGTTGCGCGCCGCAGACACTTTGATCCGCACCGTAAAGCAGGCGACGGGTCTGCGCTGCTCCGTGGGCGCGTCCACCTCCCATGTTGTTTCCAAGATCGCTTCCGATCAGGCGAAACCGCACGGCCTGCTCTGCGTCTTTCCGGGCCGTGAGGCGGCCTTCCTTGCGCCCTTGCCCGTGCGCCGCATGCCGGGGGTGGGCAAGGTGAGTGAACCCAAGCTGCGGGCTTGCGGCATTCAGACCATCGGTGACGTGCAGCGGCAGAGCCCGGAAGATCTTGAGCGGCGATTTGGTAAGTTTGGCGAGTGGCTGTTCCGCAAGTCCTTGGGGCAAGATATTGAAGCCTATGCCTGGCACGAGGAGGCCCGCTCCATCAGCCATGAGACCACTTTCGCCATTGACGTGATGGATCTTGAAACGATACAGCAAACCATTTCCGGGCTTTCGCAGCGCCTGGGCCACCGGCTGCGCCATAACCGCCTCATGGCTCGCACCGTCGGCCTGAAGCTTCGCTACGCGAGCTTCCAAACTGTTTCGCGCGAACGTACACTCCCTCAACCCTCGAACTTCGACCATGAAATTTATCAGTTCGCTCTCGATCTATTTCGTGCCACTTATGATCGCGGCCAGAAGGTGCGGCTGCTCGGCGTGCGCGCCTCGAATCTCGCATCGGGAGTCCGGCAGGCGAGCCTGCTCGATCAGGAACGCGAGCGCAAGATGGGCCGTGTGCTGGAAACGGCTGACCTGTTGCGCGATCGCTTCGGTTTCGACGCCGTGCGGTTTGCACGATCGTTGGAAAAAGGGAAAGAACGAGGCTAGAATCCTAAATTTGCGAAACGTGACGCGAATGAGTCAAGTTTTCGCTGTCTCCCTCACCCGGCGCGGCGGGTAGCACTGCTTCCCCGCGCCACACTCTCCCCAAGGAGAGGGTGAGGGTCACAACTTCCCGAGAAGCCCAGCCCTCTCCCCGGCGGAGAGGGTGGCACGCGTAGCGGGACGGGTGAGGGGTCGCGCCTCGTTAGCCTTCGGCGGAAATACGAAGCGGCTTCAGCCCGGAGCCGGGCCGCTTATCCCTGCGGCGAACGGTGTTTTGCCTGCTCCATGGCGATCTCGTTGATGTGGGAAAGCGTCCTGGCGCCGGATGCGCCCTCAATGGCTCTGACCGCAATCTCCTGCACCTGCTGCTTGGCCTCAGCAAGTTGCTTCTCGAGAGCCTCAATCTGTGCGGTCTGCCGCGCCAGATTTTCCTGCAGCGTTTTGATCTGGAGCTCGGCCAGGCGGCGGTCGGACTCGTTTTCTTTCCTTAGCAGAAGTATCTGTTGGTCGAATTTCTGCTGGGCGGAACGCGCAGCTTCGGCAGCGGCCTGCTCGGAGGCCTGCTTGAGCCGCGTGGGAAACTCCTCCGACTCCTTATGCAGCCGCGCCAGATCGCCTTCACCTTCTCTGAGCGAGGCCTCACGCTGTTGCCAGCTCTTTTCCAGGGCTTCCTGCTTCTCCAGATTCTGCCTCTCCAGAAGCTTCCTTTCCTCTTCATACTTGTCCAGGGCTTTCTTCCTTTCGAGGGCCTTCTTGTATTCGTATTCCTCGATTTCGCGCTGACGCTGCTTCTTGAGGAGGTCCTCCTGCTCCTTTTGATCTCGCTCGGTCTGGCGCATCTCCTCTTCCCAAGCCACGCGCCGCGAGGAGATCTCAGTTTCAAGCTGGTCTTTCTGCCGCGCGTAATCCTGCACAAGCTGATCGAGCGCCGTGGCCGCCACGTCAATCTTGTGGAGTTTCTCGAGTTCGTTTCGCTCGAGCGTTGCCGCCTCGCGGACGTCAGCCAGCCTCTCCACTTCTTCCAGCAATTGATTGGAAAGGTTGGCAAGCGCCTTTGAGACCTCCAGGCCAAGCCCTGATATCTTCTGCACCACTCCTTCCGCCGTGATTCCATCCACGGTCTGCCGCACCTCAGCTTCTCTCGACCGGGCGATCTCTTCCGATTTTGAATCCGCCGTTTCCCGCGCGGCGGTTAGCTCTCCCTGGATTTCCTCAAACTCCTGCTGGACCTCGGTCTTCGACCGTTTCGGTCGCGTGGGGGATTTCGTAACTTTGCTGGCCATTGCGGTTCTCCTTTTCTTCTTTCCATCTATCATGGACTCGTCGTGAACCATTTTACTTGGAGTCTGCCGGAAAGAAGCGTCTGAGATTCACTTTTTCTCCGTTGTCGGCCCCCTAGGGGCATTCTAATGTTATTCGCAGAGGCTTTTGCACTCCTGTTGTGTCAGGGCGTGCCTTCAGCCATGCCAAAAGCGTGGTCAGCGTTTCATCCCCCTTTCCTGAGGGAGAGGGGGACCGCGGCGCGGTGGGTGAAGGCTTTCGGGGTACGGCCGAGCCCGAACATAGCTCCCCTGGCTACGCTTCCCTCCCGAGCGGAGAGCATCATTGCTGTGGCCAAGCTATGCTAGGCTAGCTTGCTAGGCAACATCCAGGCAAAGCGGCCCTTTCACGGCAGCTCCGGGCCGTGCGCAGTGGAAGGTTCCTTCTCGACGGCATCGAGACCCCGTGTGAGCTTCGAGACGTCGGACGCCTGTATCGGCATGTGGCATTGCCCGTCAAAATAGCCACCCGGCTCGACTAACAGCACGGGTGTGTAGATGTCACCCAGAATTACCCCGCGTTCCTTGATCTCGATCCGGTCGGTCACGTGAACCGAGCCCTTCACCTTGCCCATGACGGTGACGGACTTCAGGGTGATCTCCGCCTCCACTTCGCCCTGCTCGGCAATCAAAAGTCCTCCTTCACCGCTGATTTCCCCTTTGAAGTGCGAGTTAATGCGGACCATCCCGGAGGACACCTTGAGCTTGCCTTCGATCTCTGCCCCAGGCTCGAGGGTGGCCGTCATGCCGTGTTTTCCCAAATCAGTCGTGCTCTTTTCCTTACCAAGGCCAAGTGACATAGAAATCTCCTCTCCCTTTTTCGTGCCGATACTCCAATTGGATGCTAATTATTAGGCCCTTTGGGGCCCAGGGGAAGCAGTTCTTCCCATCAGCAGCGCCTCCCGTATTTCAGGTGAAGGCTGGTAGCGCAGAGTTTTGCATTTAAAACTCTGCGGCTTTTCATTGGCCAGGACTAAAAACTAAAAACCGCAGAGTTTTAAGT
>JBOGJX010000114.1:0-12741 GCA_050745285.1 Terriglobia bacterium | reverse complement strand
GTAGGCCTGACGCCTGGGCGAAGTGCGGGTCAAATGATCTCGAGAGGCGGATTACCACCTACCCGGTTCGGCTCACCGGGCCGGAGAAGCTGGCGGGAAAGGAAATTCACGTCGGGCGCGTCGCTCTATATGAATGCCTCTCTTGCGGATATCTCATGCCCACGCCGGCCGGCGAGGCCAAGCTCGCCCGCTGCGTCGGGCGCGTCATCGAATTCCTTCTTGCTAATTAATCCTGACCGCCTCCCTGAAAATCCAGAGCGAAGAATCCGTTACGCACCCTCGCCGAAAGCTCACGATGTGTTGCGCTATGGCTTTTTCTTCGTCGATACTCCGGGAATCGGGTCCGCCATCACTGCGAATACTGTAACTACCGAACGCTTTTTGCCGGAGGCGGACGCGGTTATTTTTGTGACCAGCTTTGAATCGCCGCTGGCGCGTGAAGAACTCCAATTCCTCGATAAAGTGCGAGATCATGTTCGAAAGATTTTTCTTGTTGTGAACAAATCGGATCTCGTTCCTGTCGCCGATCGCGATCGAGTGCTTAAGTTCATTCGAGGCGTTCTTCAGGTGGAACTAGGCATCTCTGAACCGCGACTTTTTGCGGTGTCCGCACAACGAGGTCTCCGAGCCAAGATCGAGCGTTCCGAGCACAATCTCGCTGAAAGCGGACTGCCGGTTCTGGAAGAGAGCCTGGTCCAGTTTCTAACAAATGAAAAGTCCAGCGAGTCATTAGTCCGCATCTGTGACCGCGCGCTCGCATTATTGAGTGAAGTTCAGGCGAGCGCCGCTGTCTCAGAGAAAGACGCGCCGAAATTTCATGATCTAGCTGTTTAATTAGCTCACATCTGCGAGCAGTTGGCCCATCCCACAGGAGAGCAAGCAGCCACTCCGCGTCGATCTAAAGAACTGATCCGCTCGGCGGAATTAATGCAAGTTGTGCGGAAGCCGTGCCCGGTTTGCGTTCGGGTCGCGGACGCAATGATGAAATTCCTGGCGGGCTTTCAATATCGGGTTGTAGTGGATCAACCTGAGCTGGCAGCCAATGCCCGAAGGGGTGGATTATGTCCTCTACACACGTGGCAGTATGCGGAGATTGCATCACCGCAAGGCGTTTCGGCCGCTTACCCACCAGTTCTGAATGCTATGAGCCGGCGATTGGAGGCGCTTGCCGCGTTAGACTCTGCCGATCCAGCCAGTCGAACCCGTTCTTTGGTTGTCCACTCAGACGCGTGCCGTGTGTGTCAGGAACAAGCCAAAGTGCAAGATCAGGTGCTGACCGGGTTGCTTGAAGCCTTCTCAGGCGCAGAGGATGAAAGTCATCGAAACCTGCCAGCCCTTTGCCTGCCTCATTTGAGCGCCCTACTGCGCAAATCTCCGGACCCTTCCCTTAGAGCCTCGCTGCTAGCCTTTGAAGCGACGCTGTTCGAGCGGCTCGCCGAAAATATGGAGCGCTACGGGCTGAAACATGATGCCCTCCGCCGCGGCTCTGAGAGTGAGGATGAGCGGGTGGCCTACCATCGAGGTTTGGCCTATCTGGTGGGCGACAAACGCCTCAACTTTCCATTCCACGTCGAGTACCTCCTCTAAGCGCAAGGCTGGTCACTCAGCGTAGACCGGAGAACACTTGGCGAGCCTCCCTGTCACGGGGATCTCTTTGCCGGCGTATTTCGGGCTACCACAGTTCGAGATGAAGTCTGCGGTAGCGGTTGATCAACTCAAAATCGGCGCGGTCGGAAGTGACCAGCCGAGCTCCGTAAGACCGCGCCGTGAACGCGATGAGCACATCAAAATGCAAGTCGCGCAGCTTGTCCGCCGTGAGCCCTTTATCCGCGTAAATTTCTCCCAGTATCTGGCCCGATTCCAGCCAATTCTTTTCCGTGGGGGTCAGGATGGGATGATTCCTCTCCAGCGCCCGCAGGAATTCCCGCTCCGCTGGCTTCGTGGCGCCGCGCCACAACTCCGCAAGGACGACGGCAGATGTCCGGATCAGACCGGTCACCGATTCGATTCGCTGCTGATGGCAGCCGGTGCAGAGATGATCGATGAAAACCGACGTGTCGAAGATGACGAGGTTACTCACCGCGACCCGCGAAGGAGAGTTTTCCCGCGTGCTTCCGCATCAAGTTCTTGAAGCGCTTTAGCGCCACGACTTCCCTGAGCGCTGCATGAACCGCCTCGGTCCGCGATTTCACGCCCAGAACTTTCGCGGCTTCGTCCGCCAGGTGGGTGTCCAGCCTTATCGATGTCATTGTCACAGCCAAGTGCCTCACCTCTCTTATTGACATATATACAGGTTAACCCAACCGTATATACGTTTCAAGGCGTCGACCCGGATGATTAGTAAGTTTGGTCCGCCTCGTACTGGAAAACCTTGACTGTGGCGCCGGTGTCTGCGCGGATGTATATCTGCGCTGAGGCGAGCTCTGCCACAGAAAATCCGAGGCTCCCCGATCTATTTGAGAAGAGCCAAGGCCAGAATCAGAACCAACAGAAGCCCGATGATCCCAGTGTACACGTTTAGATACCCGGACTGAAGTACCTGTACTTTGGCCCCCAGAAAACGGATGAACCGGGTTATGGGCGAAAACAGGTACGGCCCGAAAACCGGGCCTACCTCCTGATTAAAGACGAGGCGTTTGACGAAATAAGGCCGGTGATGGTATTCGCGGGTCAAATCGTGAGTGGAGCCGTAGACGAAACTATAGAACGTCCGGAGGGCGTTGGAGAAAGCGAGCGAGGTCGTGGCAATCCGCTGAGGGGCTTCACGCCTTCCACCGTACCAGACGGGAACGCGGCGGAATGTGAAAGCTCCTGCGCGCTGCAAAAGAATGAGTGGGACGAGGGCCAGCAGGGGCGCCACAATGACAAGAAGAGTGGGAGAGATAAAAGCAAATTTCGCGCTCAGCGGCACCAGAATCCAGCCATTGCGCATGATCCTCGCAGCATCCACTCCGAATAAGACTTGATTGGCGTTACCGAGAGCTTGCAGCCACCAGGGCATTCCGACCGCCAATCCGAGCACGAGCGCACCAAGCACAAACACTGCCGCGGAGATTGCTCCCGGGACGGCTTTGTCTTGACGGTGTCCGTCGCCAAGCAAGCCGACGCCGAATAGTTTCACGTAAGTTGCGAGAGCTACAGCAGCCGTGAGTGCAATACCAGCCGCGGCCAAAGCAAGCGTCAAGCGGCCAAAGAGAGTGCCAACATGGAAGCCTTGAAACAGGGTCTGGAAGATATACCACTCACTGACAAAGCCGGCTTGAGGAGGCATGGCAGCCAGGCTCATGGCGCCAAACAGAGCCCCGATTCCAAACACCCAGGAGCTTCGCCTCAGTAGTCCGGTCTGCCTGATAAGGTAATATCCGTCGCTTTCGAACACTTCGTCCGCAGCGAGAAACAAAGCTCCTTTGGCAAGGCTATGAGCGGCCAGGTGAATCATCGTGACCATCCAGGCGAGGGCTGCCAGTTCGCTTAAAGAACTCGTGCGAAAGAGCAGAGACGCCCCCAGCGCCGTAACAGCCACCGAGGCATTTTCCGCAGTGGAGAAACTGAGCAATTTGCGCCAGTCCTCTTGCTGAAAGGCATAGAGGATTGCCAGGATCGCGCTCAGCACGCCCAAAATAACCACCACCATGGAGAGCGCGATAGTTCCTGATCCGAGACCTGGAAGCCATGACACAAGGGCGCGTGAGAGGCCAAAGAAAGCCGCATTCAGCACGGCGCCGGAGAAGATCGCGCCGGTCGATCCACTCCCAGTTCCATAGGCTCCCGGAAACCATTCGTAAAACGGAAGCAACCCCAGCTTCGCTCCGAAGCCAATCATGAAAAGCAAGCCGATGAGGAAGCACGCCGGGGGTGAGAGTGCTTTAGAGGCTCCGGCAAAGCTGTCAAACGCCAAGCTCCCCGTATGCCGGTCTAGAACCAAGAAAGCAAGCAGCAACGCGACGGCACCCACCTCGAGCAAGGAAAGCATGAACAGTGCCGATCTCCCCACACCCGTAGACATCTGATTCCCCAGGATCATCACGGCTCCGCCGAGGCTCATGATTTCCCAGGCAATCAAGAACGAAATGGCGTCCTGAAGGCCGAAGACACCGAGGGCGCCGAGCAGGACCAGCGCGGCGCCAAAAGCCCAATATCGTTGCTGAGGATTCTGCTGTCGAGGCGTCCCAAGCCAGCACGCGAAAGCTGCGGGAATCATCCCGAAAAGCAGAAGCCACAGAGCTGTTGGATCAAGCTGGAAGAAAACGGGAGAGTCTGCGAGGCGAACCGGCAATTCGCGGACAGGAAGGCCGTGGGGCAAGCCGCTGAATGCGCTCACAAGAGCGAGAATGCATCCCCCGAGAAGGCTGGCTCGCGTGGGGGTTCCAGTTCGTGGAAATACCAGTGCGAAGACCGAACCGGCCAGCTATAGCAATGCTGCAAGTAGAAAAAAGTCAGTCAACGATCCGGCCTCCTCGAACCTTTTGCTCTGTACGATTCAGAAGCAAGAGGAGAGCTTCAATGATTGCTGCGGGATTGGGCGGGCAGCCCGGCATATCGTTTCCTAGCGGTCGCACCCGGCCATCGTAAGGCCGAAACTGGCCTCATTGATGGCATAGTCCATCATGTTGCTGTCCTGAGCTGTGAACGGAAAAACCCGCCAATTTGAAAAGGACGGTGACTTGATTTTAACTCGCGCCAAGCGTCCCGCGTGGTCCACATGCACCGCGTAGTAGATTGAGCCACGCGAAGACTCCACCCATCCCAGACCTTCTGCTCCGGGCCGAGGCAGGCATTCCGTTCGCGCGGGTCCGTCCGGCAATGCCGCTAAGACGCTTTCGATCAGTAAAATGCTCGATTCAATTTCCGCGATACGGACTTGGGCGCGCGCGTGGGCATCGCCCTCCGTGCGCACCGGAATCGTCACCGTGAGTTCGCGGTAGGCTGCGTAGGGATGATCGCGGCGAAGGTCCCGATCGATGCTGGAGGCGCGCTTGATTGGACCGCTCGCACCTTGGTCGAAAGCTGTTTGCGTGGAAAGTTGGCCTGTTGTTATCAGCCGGTCTAAATGGCTGTTGGTGGTTTCCAGGAGTTCAGTGTAAACCTTAATTCGCGCCTTGAGATCATTGAGCCGTTCAGAGAGTCCGTCTACTTTGAGGTCTCGCCTCAATCCCCCAGGTATAAGCAAACCGCGCAGAAAACGGCTGCCTGTAAGCCGGGCATTCAACTGTTTTCCCTGTTCTTCCAGCCACTTGCCTTCGGCCTCCCCCACTTTAAGCGACGTGGTGTGGCAAAGGTGGCCCAGGTAGTGTAAATGGTTATAAAGCCGCTCCATTTCCGCCAGCAATACCCGAAGATACCGGGCGCGGGTCGGAACCACGCACTGGCATGCGCCCTCGATGGCTTGGCAGTACGCCAGAGCGTGCGCCACGCTATCGACACCCGACACACGCTCGGCAAGAATCACACCCATCTCCGGCCGCAATCCTTCAAAGCGCTTTTCCATGCCACGGTGTTTGAAGAAAAGCCGAGGATGACAGTGCAAAATACCCTCGCCGATGTAGAAGAACCCTATCTGCGCTGATTCCAAGACGTCCGCACGGACAGGCCCGAAAGACAACCACTGAACATCCTTGCCATGAATTGCGGGAAGGACCCATGGGGCGGGTTCAAAAGGCATAGGTTCGGAGGGCTGGTATTGGGGGTCGAGAGGCGGCAGCGGAGGCCCCGCTCCTTCGTGTAACACAAGAGGATGGGGCTCGGGATGGCCCGCAAACCGAAGGCCGAATAAGTCTTGCATCTCCCGTTCATTCCAACCAAGCAACGGTGAGATTGTAGCCAAAGAGGGCAGCGTATCGTCTTTCCCGCTCAGCCGGCAGCGGAGCAAGAGAAATGGCTGATGCGGGGCCTGGTTCGCCAGATAAAGAACCTCGGGCGCGCTTCCCGGGTCGGGATACCAGGCGTAGGCCATTTGCATCCGCGCCCCCGCCTGCAATAATTCTCTACACGTCGAACGCAATTCTTCAGGAGTGACGTTTGCGCTACGCTATCATTCATCTCAGACCCGCTCCTAATTGCAGCGCAATCTTGGAGAACTCGTTCCAAAGGCTTTGCGGCCACCAGAGCCCCAGAACTAGCAACGGAACAAATGCGAGCCACATGGGAACAGCGCGCCACAACGCGTAAGGTAGCTCCTTAATCGCGTGATCCGCAGGACGTCCAAAATACATCCGGCGGAAGTGGGCAAGGAAGCTCACAAACACAACAATCAGGAAAACAACAAACACAACAAACACAAACACTACCCAGCGGTAACGGCCGGCTAAACCGGCTCGAAGAATCGTGAACTCACTCAAGAACAAGGCAAACGGAGGAGCGCCGGCAATAGCCACTGCGCCTGCAAGCCATAAGCATCCGGTCACCGGAAAGGCAGTCAGAACCTGCCGGAGGCTCCCCATATCCTTGGTCTCATAGCGGCGCATCGCGTTGCCTGCTCCGAAAAACATGAGCGACTTGCTGAGGGAATGATTCAGCATATGATAGAGAGCGCCTGCTGTGCCTAAAACTCCGTCAAATCCGAAACCAAGGGCCTGAACGCCGATATGCTCCACGCTCGAATACGCCATCAGGCGTTTGACGCCTGTCTGACGGCTGATAAAGAGCGCCGAGATCACGAATGACAGAATCCCGAAACCGACCACCGCGGCATGGGAGGTAGCCCGCACCGAACTCACGTTCATAATTCCAAGAAAACAAACGATGCCGAGCATGGCCGTGTTGAGCAGGGCGCCCGAGAGCATAGCCGAAACGGGCGCCGGGGACTCGCTATGCGCATCGGGAAGCCATGTATGCATGGGGACCAGCCCTGCCTTGGTGCCGTAGCCTACCAACACCAATAGAAACGAAAGCAGAAGAAGGGGTGATGCGACATGGGGAGCTGCGGTCCGTAGCGCCGACCATGTCATCATGTATGTAGGTCCGAGCACGAATGTGCCACCCCAGTAATAGAGAACTGTGCCGAGCAAGGCAAGACTAATTCCTGCCGAGACCACGATAATGTATTTCCACGCCGCTTCGGTGCTTTCAGCTTCCCGCTCGAAGCCCACCAGAAACGTGCTCACGAGCGTCGTCAGCTCGACTGCGATCCAATACACTCCCACGTTGTTCATCACGCAGGCAGCTAGCATCGTTAGAGCGAATCCAGAGAAGAGGGCATAGAACCGAGGCAGCCGCTCTTCCTCTTGAAACAGGCGCATATAGCCGACCGCGTGCACCGACGAAAGGGCGTAGACCAGCGTGACGCAGAGCATGATCCAGGCGCCCAGGTCATCGGCGATGACGTAACTGCGCCAGTAATAGACGGGGCCGTGCTGCAGCGCGAACAAGAGCGCAATACTTGCTCCTAACGATGCGAAGCTGGCGACGACCGTGGCATATTCGGCCACTCGTGCGCGGCGCAGCAGGAGGCTCAATCCAGCCGCGCAAGCCGGAGCGAGAAACAGGACCTCCATGAGTGTCGCAGTCATATCAGCCTACAAGCCGTTTCAATTGACGGCTGCTGGTTGTGCCGGCATGGACCACCAGATACCGCACCAGCACCGCAAAACAAGCCACCACAATCAGAAGATCAAAAAGAATAACAATCTCAATCAAGATAGGCATACCCGGAATAAGAATTTGGGAGCCTAGGAAAATTCCATTTTCCAGAACCAGAAGCGCCAGGATCTGGCTGACGGCTTCATCCCGCGCGGCCAGCATGAAAAATCCGATCAGCTTCATCGAGAGCATGACGGTGAGCGCCAGAATGACAATGTTTCCCGCCGCCACGTCGCGGCTCACGTGAGTTGCAAGGACAAAGGCAAAGATCACCAGCAGGCTGCTGATCACGAGGCCTAATGCAGGTTGTATGAGAGCATGAAGCTCGCGCTTCACGTTCAGGCGGCGCACGATGCGCATTAGGAGGTAAGGCAACACCAGCCCGCGGAAAAGAGTGGTCAAGACCGCGATTTCGTAAAGCTCCGGGTAGTGTCCGAAATATCCTATCGAGGCCGAGAGGATAGCAATCAGCCAGGATTCAGCGGCAAAGGCGTAAACGTAGTTCTCCAGCCAATGTGAGCCTAGCATCACAAATGCCAAAAGCAGACTGACCACCGCCAAAAGGCTAAAGATGGAGTTTTCAACAGGTGTCAAGTGCGTCAAAAACACGCTTCACCTCAATTGGTTCGACACGATCGCTAGAACAGCGAAAAGGAACCCTGCAGCCAGAGGTTCCTGATACCGGTAGAACCGCAATCGCGATTGCACCGTGTCCACAATGACTACAGCCACGGCCACTAAAATGAACTTCAGGGCAAGTGAAACCACGGCGCCTGCCTCGCCTAGAGGCGTTCCGATTTGGGAGAGACCCCAGGGCAGCGTCAGCACATTGCAAAAAATGACGTAAAGGATGAATTGCTTCATCATCGAGGCCCATTTGAGCAGCGCCAGCAGAAGGCCGGAGTATTCCAGAATTCGCGCCTCTTCGATCATGTATATTTCCATGTGAGTGCTGGAATGAATGGGCAGGCGATCTGTTTCAACCAACAGCAGTGCGAAGAAAGCCAGCACCAGGAAGAGGTGAGCGGGGCTCCACTAAAGAGACCAATCCCCCAGAAGAACGTAGTTCACCACAAAGGGCAGCATGGATTTTGCCAGCAGACTGATGCCGACAAAGACCAGGATTAAGGTGGGTTCAGCCAGGATACTGAGCATGACTGCCCGGCTGGCTCCCATGCCGCCGTAGGCGCTACCGGAATCGAGAGCGGCCAGCATGATGGCAAATGAACCGAGCGTCAGAATCAGACCGCCGCCGAGGATATCTGACATATCGGAAAGCGGTAACGGATGGTCAGTGAGGACGGGGATCAGAATCGGGACGATTAGCATGGCGGTGAACGCCACCACCGGCGCGACCACATAAATCCACGAGGCCGTTTCAGGCTCAACCGATTCTTTATGGAGGAGTTTCCAGAGATCGCGATAGGGTTGGAAAATGCTGGGACCGCGACTGCGCTGGACCCGCTCCTCAAGGCGCAGAATCACTCCCTGAAGCAGGGGGGCCAGCAGGAGCACACACAGCACCTGGGCAATCTGAAGAACGATGTCAGTTCGCATCATCGTTCTCCCGCGCAGGATGGATGAGGTTGGGAAAGTTAAGCGGAAGGAGACATAGATGGAAGGCTGACCAGGCTATCGTCTGCACCTACAACTCCTCGATCCAGAGAAGATGTAGGAGTTATTAGCCCTGAGGGCGCTTTAGACGAACTCCATCGCCGAAAACCTTAAGCCTTACACCTGAAATATACTGGCGATTCAAGGAGCCTGTCAAGGCAAGTGTTTCGCGCTTTCTCAGCTTGCTTCACACGATCCTGTGTGTTATAAATTTTTTGGTAGATGATGGAGTTCGCCTGAACGACCCTGCCTTTACGCGGTGATGACTCCTACGATGGCCTTCGGGCAAGGTAGGAGATCCTCTTGCGCCGCGGTTTCTAAACGACCAGACCGAGGGCCCTAAAACTGAGCTTAAAGGAGCCCTATGCCAAAAATCAGCAAGCTTGATGCGTTGGAGATCCTCGACTCCCGCGGAAATCCCACTCTTGAGGTGACCCTTCAATTAGATTCAGGCAACTTCGGCGTGGCGAAGGTTCCTTCCGGAGCCTCCACCGGCAAACATGAGGCGGTGGAACTCCGCGATGGTGATAAGGCGCGGTATGCTGGCAAGGGAGTTCGGAAGGCCGTATCGAACGTCACCGGTGAGATTCAACGCGCCATCATTGGCTTTGACGCAGATCAGGTTGCGCTGGACAAGAAACTGGTGGACCTGGATGCCACACCCAATAAATCCCGCCTGGGCGCCAACGCTATTCTGGGAGTTTCTATGGCGGCGGCGAGGGCGTGGGCGGCCGAGAAGAAGATTCCTCTCTATCGTTATTTTTCCAACCAAGAGAGCTACGTTCTTCCTGTGCCTATGTTAAATGTTTTGAACGGCGGCAGGCACGCGGACAATAACGTGGATTTTCAGGAGTTCATGATTGCTCCGATAGGGTCCCCAGTTTCGCGGAGGCTTTGCGCGCGGCCTCCGAAACCTTTCAAACTCTAAAGGAGATTCTCAAGCAGAAGGGCTACGAAACAAGCGTAGGCGATGAAGGCGGCTTTGCGCCTCGACTGCGCTCCAATGAGGAGCCGATGGAGCTCTTGCTGGCGGCGATTGAACGGGCCGGATACAAGCCCGGAGCCGATATTGCGATCAATCTTGATCCCGCAGCTAGCGAGTTTTACGAAGACAGCGTTTACATGTTTCGAAAGTCGGATCAATCCAGCCGGACGACCGAAGTCATGATTGACTATTGGTCAGATTGGCTTAAACGTTATCCAGCAATCTTTTCCTTGGAAGATGGCTTGGCTGAAGACGATTGGGAAGGCTGGCGAGACTTAACCCAGGAACTCGGCCACAAGGTTCAGCTTGTGGGCGACGACATCTTCGTTACAAATCCATCCATCTTTCAATGCGGGATCCGCGAAGGGATCGCCAACTCAATTCTGATCAAGCTCAACCAAATCGGAACAGTTACCGAAACTCTCGACTGCATCGATCTGGCAAAACGGAATGGTTACACCACGGTCATTTCTCATCGCTCGGGGGAAACCGAAGACACAACTATTGCTGACCTCGCCGTCGCCACAGGAACGGGGCAAATCAAGTCCGGGTCGGTCTGCCGCGGCGAGCGAGTCGCAAAGTACAACCGTCTCCTGGAAATCGAGAAAGAGCTTGGGCGGAGCGGTCAGTACGCGGGACATAAGGTCTATGACCGTTGGAGGTCCAGTTAACGGACAGCGAGTGCCTGTGCAGCGCTGGAACCAGTATGGATTTCTGCAATCGGTGATGCCCCACTTGGCACAATGAGTGACGATGATGGCAACCCACTCCACTAAAGAAGGAGCTGAACCGCTGATCGAGCAGCTCTGTGATCTTGCTCGTGGTAATCAGGCTCTCCTCGCCTTGCTTGCCAGGGGCGAAAGTTCCATTCCGGCATTGGTTGGGGTTCTTGCGCACTTCGAAGCTTTCTACGGTAGCGGAGCCAAGACTTCTCGCGGTGGAAGGGCTAAGCATCCTGAAAGGAGGCCAGGCGCTGGAGGTTTTAATCGAGGTTGCGACGGAAAGTCTTGGGGACATCCCTGACCCTGTCGTACGCTTTGCCGAAGAGGCAGTAGCCAGCCGCGCCGCCTTTGCTCTTGCGGACTTTACGGATGCGAGCGCCCACGAGGCCCTACTTAAGCTTCTGCATCGGAAACCGCTCGCAGGCGTTGCGGAAGCCTTCGAAAAGCTGAGGGACACTCATGCCCTCCCACATTGATTGAGTGGCTGGAGGAGGACTTCGTCTCTGCGCCTTCCAGCCGCGCGATCCTGGCCTGTGGCCGAGTCGCCGTTCCCCACCTCCTGGCGTCCTTGCGGGAGAAAAAGATCTGCTACGGTGAGGAGACTGGAATGAGCCAGCGGCGGCGCGCTCGCATCCTCGAAATCCTCGCTGAGATGGCCCACACCGAAGAGATCGCCTCAATTCAGGATCTGGTTCAAGACCCGGTTGAGTTGATCCGCTTCAACGCTGTTCAGTTATTCTTTCGTTGCGGGACAGACCCTCAGAAGTTGGTTGCTTATCAGTCCGGCCTGACTCTTCTTGACTCCAGAGACAACGGAATCCGGAACGGATGTCAGGAATCGTTAATTTCCTACGCCTATCTGGGCTCTCAACTTGTTGAAGAAGAGATTGAACGGCGGCGCGCTCTGGGGGAATCTGAAGAACCTTGCTATCCGAGGGAGACAACGCTTGCCATCCTGGTTCGAATCGCGCGCAGGGGTGGCGAGCGGAAGGAGCGGCCCGCTTGAAGCAGACCATCCACACTACTCCGGAAAATCCTCCTCGCGAAGCCTGGCTGAACCGCAACGTCGTGGGGATGGGCATCACAAGCCTCCTTTCGGATGCGAGCCACGAAATGGCAACGGTGATTCTTCCGGGCTTCCTCGCGGTGCTCGGCCTCTCACCGGCGGTCTTGGGTCTCATTGAAGGCGTCGCCGATTCCACATCGAGTTTCGTGAAGCTGGGGGTCGGGCTGGATGTCCGACCTTTTGGGGCGTCGAAAGCCCATGGTGGTCGGAGGCTATTTTCTGACCGGCGCCTCGAAGGCCCTTTTTGCCTTTGCTTACGGATTGCCACTGTTACTAGTGGGCCGCACCCTCGCCTGGTTCGGACGAGGGCTTCGTAGCCCACTGCGGGACGCGATGTTGGCCAATTCCGTTCCCGCCGAGGCTCGGGGCAAGGCATTCGGATTTCACCGCGCTGGAGACACCCTGGGCGCAATTATCAGGCCTCTCCTGGGTGTGTGGCTGTTGTCTTACCTTCACCCGCAAATGGCGGATCCCTCCGAGCCCTTCCGGGTTATCTTTTTGCTGACGCTGGTTTCGGGCTTGGGTTCCGGCGTCGCCTTCGGGCTCTGGTCCGCGAAAAGCGAGGCCCCTTCGCAGATAAAATTCTGGACAACGATAAGGGCCTTGCCGCGGCCGTTCTGGCGCTTCCTTTGGGGTGTCGGAACATTTGGGATGGGGGATTTTGCCCGAACCCTTCTGATTATTGCTTCCACTCAATTGCTCATACCGTGATATGGTCTGGTGCTTGCGGCGGTAATAAGTTTGCTTTCGGTATTTAAACGGCCAATCATCTGAGG
>JBOGJX010000113.1:0-9114 GCA_050745285.1 Terriglobia bacterium | reverse complement strand
GGTCTGCCCGTCGCCGCCGCGGGAGTGGGGAAATAGTGGCTTCCTGGTGGCATGGCTAAAGCCAAGCCCTTCCAGATCCCTTTTCATGCTTTACGGGTGCCGCAAAGCGACATGACCGCCTGCTTGGAAGGGTTACGCCAATCAAAGCCAGAAGCAGCAATTTCCCTCCCAAGGCGATCTTGCACGGGAAATGGTAATACTTATTTCCAGTAACAAAAGGCTAACTATCCATTGCATTAGGGTCGCGTAATCCATGCGGGGGCGGGTCAATGAACGTCTGTATGATAGCTTACGCTGTCTACGAATACGACAGCCGGCTAATGTGCTATGCGGAAGCCCTAACAAGGCTTGGACACACTGTCGATGTTATCGGGCTATCAGGAGGGAGCAAATCACCTGGCGCCCCTGGCAGAGTCAATTTGTTTTCGGTACAGACGGGTGAGCAAACAAAAACAAACAAGACGCCGATCTTCTACTTGAGCCGCATTGCAACCTTCTTCGTGCGTGCCGGCGTGTTAGTCACGCTGCGCGATCTAAAGAAGCACTATGATTTGGTTCACGTGCATTCGGTCCCGGACTTCCTGGTTTTCACAGCGCTGTTTCCAAAGCTGCGCGGCGCCAAGATTATATTGGATATTCACGATATTCTTCCCGAGTTTTACATCAGCAAGTTTGGAAGGACTCAAAAATCTCTTATTTACCGGCTGCTCCTTCGGGTGGAGCGGCTATCTGCGGGGTTTGCGCACCACGTCATCATCGCCAATGATATTTGGCGCGCCAAGCTGGTTTCTCGGTCTGTGCCAGACACCAAGTGCACTGCAATTCTCAATTTTCCGAACCGTAGGATCTTTCAGCGGCGCGGACGGACGCGGAATGACCAGAAGCTGATCATAATGTACCCAGGAACTCTAAACCAGCATCAGGGAGTGGACATTGCCATCCATGCGTTTAATCGTATAAAAAACGAAGTCCCCACCGCAGAATTCCATATTTACGGAGTCGGACCGGAGGAGAAATCGCTCAAGAGGCTGGCTGTCGAACTCGATCTGGGAGATCGTGTGAAATTCCATGGATTTCAACGACTTAAGGACATGGCTTCGCTAATGGAAAATGCTGATCTCGGTGTGGTTCCCAAACGGAATGACGCATTTGGTAACGAGGCGTTCAGCACAAAGACACTCGAGTTTATGGCTATGGGCGTGCCGGTCGTCGTGGCTGATACGAAGATTGATCGTTATTACTTTGATGATTCAGTGGTGAAGTTCTTCATGGCCGGTGACGAGAGGAGCCTAGCGGAGGCCATGCTGGCCGTTATTCGGAAACCGGGTATGCGAGAGAATCTCGTGAGAAATACGTCCAAATTCATATCCCTTCATGACTGGGAAAATAATAAGTATAAGTATCTGAATATTGTGAATCGTCTGGCAAGGCACGGAGCCGTGGTAAAGGAACCGCGGACAGAGACTCATGTGTCACAGTGACCTAGGCTCAGTCCGCCCGTAAGGGTTTGTTAATAAATAACCGATCAAAAATAAAGTATGATTTATGAGTGGATTATCCGATAAACGGAAGAACGATTTGATCAGTTATTTACTAACAGCGCCTAAGCAGACGCCCACCGCGGAATGTAAAGATCAATGGCTGGCGTGCCCAACGCGTCACTATTGTGCTTCCTCTTTCACCTACTGAGGAGGAACACATACCCAAATTATAAATGAAACCGACAGTCCTTATTACCTCAACATCCTGCTGGATCCCCACAGCCAGGCTGGCGACGGCTTTGGCAAGGGCGGGCTTCATGGTTAAGGCTGTTTGCCCCACTCGCCATCCACTTCGCAAGACACGTGTTGTTCAAGACGCATACACTTATCACGGCTTGACCCCCTTATTGTCATTCGCGGAGGCGATTGCTGCCGCGACACCAGATTTCATCGTTCCGTGTGATGACCTTGCAACCCAGCATTTACACCAACTGTATTCCCGTGAGCTTGCCCACGGGAACGCCGGAGGGTTGATGTGCTGACTGCTTGAGCGTTCGCTTGGTTCACCTGAGAGCTTTCCCGTCGTCTATGCGAGAACGAAGTTCATGGAACTGGCCGAGCAGGAGGGCGTCCGTGCGCCCACGACGCAGGTTATCAAGAATGCGAATGACCTCCGGCATTGGATCGAAGGAGCAGGCTTTCCAACCGTCTTGAAGACAAATGGGAGTTCTGGTGGCTATGGCGTGAGGGTGGTCAATACGATGGAAGAAGCCGAACAAGCCTTCCGAGTTCTCAAAGCCCCTCCGTTGATGGCCCGGGCGGCAAAGCGGGCCGTCATCGACCAAGATTCAACATTAGTTTGGCCGTCGCTACTTCGCCGCCGCTCCGTCGTGAATGCTCAAGAATTTGTGCCCGGACGTGAAGCGACCAGTGCGGTTGCGTGCTGGAAGGGGATCGTCCTAGCGAGCACCCATTTTGAAGTTCTCAGCAAGATGGATCCAACAGGGCCCGCGACGGTCCTGCGCCTGATCGAGCATGCTGAAATGTCAGCCGGTGTCGAAAAGATGGTCCGGCGGCTTAAACTTTCGGGAGTTCATGGGTTTGATTTCATGCTGGAGGCAGATACCGGTAACGCATCCCTCATCGAAATAAATCCGCGAGCGCCTCAGGTCGGACACCTGACTTTCGGGCCCGGACGCGATCTCCCCGCCGCCCTCTACTCCGCCGTGTCCGGGCAGGCAGTCCATCCCTCTTCGAAGGTCACAGATAACGATACGATTGCGCTTTTCCCCCATGAGTGGATGAGAGACCCGATGAGCGCGTTTTTGCAGTCAGGATACCACGATGTGCCCTGGGAAGAGCCCGGTCTCGTTGTAGCATGTGTCAGAAGACCGCCGAAGCAAAGTGCCTGCCATAGACAGAAAAACCGGACTCGGGCGCTATCGGCGGTTCAGATTCCTCGCGTGAAAACTTTATAGGAAAATGTCATGTATGACGCTGGGATTCAAACTTCAGCACTGGTGCGGCTGGCGTACCGGCCGCGGCTTGGCGTGATTACATCCAATGCGGGCTTGGCAACCAGTCCCTCTTATAGCATCATCATTGCCGTGTGTGATGACTGGATTCCGCTTAACCATTGTCTAAGATCGATAGCGCAGCAAACCAACGGTCCACGCTTTGATGTAACGATTGTCGACGACGGGAGCAAGCAACCCGCTCCTGAGTTCATCCGCGATTGGAAATCTTGTTACCCGCTTACCATCGTCAGACAGCCGCACGCCGGAGTTGCCTCCGCCAGAAATCGGGGGATTCGAGATTCAAAAGGATCGGTATTGGTATTCGTAGATGCAGACTGCCGATTGCGGGGAGGCTGCCTTTCAGCGTTTGACTCGACGGTCCGCGACTCGCCGCAGGATAATTGTTTTCAACTCCGCCTTATCGGAGATCGCTCCCATTTAGTTGGCCGGGCGGAGGAACTTCGTCTAATAACGCTTCAAGACCATATGCTCCGGCCAAACGGCTGCATTCAATATCTGAACACGGCCGGATTCGCCATTCGACGCGACAGGGTGGACGCTGGCGGGGAGACTTTTGATTCTTCGGTACGCAGGGGTGAAGACACTCTCTTGCTGGCCAAACTTATGAAACGTGGCGAACTTCCCAGGTTCGTTCCTAACGCAGTTGTACAACATTCCATTCAGCGATCTCTAATAGGGTGCTTCCTCAAGGACATCCGGTCAGGCTACCTGGAAGGAGAGGCCGACAAAAAGATCGCCTCGAAGGGAGTCAGAATTCGGGTAGGTTATCGGGAGCGTCTGCGCATGCTGTTGTCGATGTGGAAGACTTCAGGCGAGCCCTCGATTGGAAGGGCTGGGTACTTTGTGCTCTTGGCCAGGCAAACCCTGGAACGAATTGTCTCTGTTGCTTGCCGGCAACTGCGGCCCGGTTCTCACTCGCGCGCGCAGGTAGACCCTTGCAGATGAGAATGGGTCTATTCTGCTCACGGCAAACAGCTCAGCCGTACCAGACTGCTTCGAAATTCGCGGTGGGGCGGGGAGCCGGGCTCGATTTGCGCGAGGCTCCCGCACAGACTGTCTGGACTTAGCTTGTCGACGGAGATTGGTAAACCAATTGGAAGGATTGAAAGGGTAAATTCATCCTCAGGCTGCCGATGGGTGAAGGAATATGAAGGATCGCCGCCAGTTCTACATCAATGGTGAATGGGTTCGTCCCATCAAACCGCGCGAGATGCAGGTCATCAACCCGGCCGATGAGGAGCCGATTGCGATGATCTCGTTAGGGAGCTCTGGCGATATTGATAGCGCCGTAGCCGCGGCCAAAAGAGCCTTTGAGTGGTATTCGGAGACAGCGCCTGAGGAGCGTTTGGCATTCTTGCAACGAATCAGCGACGTCTATCAGTCACGGATTGAGGAAATGGCGGATACCATTTCGCGGGAAATGGGAGCTCCTTTAGGGTTATCGCGCGATGCGCAAGCGCCGGCGGGACTAAAGCACTTGTCGGAGATTACGAAGGTCCTGGAGCACTTCAAGTTCGAAGAGTTCCGGGGTTCAACCCTCATGCGGAAGGAGCCGGTGGGAGTATGCGGGCTTATCACCCCTTGGAATTGGCCCATGAACCAGATTGCTTGTAAGGTGGCGCCCGCACTGGCGGCTGGCTGCACGGTCGTGCTGAAACCGAGTGAAGTTGCACCCCTCTCTGCTTACCTGTTCACAGAGATTATCCATGAGGCGGGCCTTCCGGCGGGTGTGTTTAATATGGTGAACGGTGAGGGATCTACGGCGGGGACCTGCATTGCTTCACATCCGGATGTGGCCATGATTTCGTTTACGGGGTCCACGCGAGCTGGCGTCTCTGTGGCTGCAGCCGCCGCGCCTACCGTAAAGCGGGTCGCGCAGGAACTAGGTGGCAAATCGGCCAATGTTATCCTGGACGATGCCGATCTTGAGAAGGCGGTGAAGGAAGGCGTCCGGGCATGCTTTCGCAACAGCGGTCAATCGTGCAATGCGCCCAGCCGAATGCTTGTTCCCCGCTCCAAGATGGCCGAGGCGGCCGCGGTGGCGAAGCAGACCGCAGAGACTACGAAAGTCGGAGACCCATTCGCGGAAGACACCACGATTGGTCCGCTGGCAAGCAAAGCCCAGTTTGAGAAGGTTCAGCGCCTGATCAACAGGGGCATTGAAGAGGGCGCCGAGTTGATTGCAGGCGGCCCTGGCCGCCCAGAGGGAATCAGCAAAGGCTACTACGTGAAGCCGACCGTGTTTGCAAGTGTTCGCAATGACATGACGATAGCTCGCGAGGAGATCTTCGGCCCGGTCCTTTCCATTATTCCTTATAAGGACGAAGATGATGCCGTTCGAATTGCCAACGACACGGTTTATGGGCTTTCGGGCCATGTTACCTCAGCCGACATCGAGCGCGCGCGCCGGGTGGCGAAGCGGATTCGATCCGGCAACGTTCACATCAACGGTGCGCGGCTGGACTTTGGGGCGTGCTTCGGAGGTTACAAACAGTCCGGCAACGGGCGGGAATGGGGTGAGACGGGGCTCGCGGAATTTCTTGAACTGAAGGCCATCTTTGGCTATGAGGCCGGAGTTAGATGAATCTGAGTGCTCGCACTGTTGCTTCAAACTGGGCTGCAACGACGATCCATCTGGAAACCTGCCCATCCCTGATAACCGCACACGACAGGACAAGCGAGGCCAGTTGCCGATAACCGGGCGCAACGCGAGACCCATGACTAGCTCCACTACGCTCCACATTGATGTCCGGGAGGATGAGACCACAAGAAAGCTCGTTCGCCTATGGCAGGACCTCCTCGGTGTTGGGTCCATTGGTCTCAACGAGAATTACTTCGAGCTGGGCGGGGACTCAATCCTGGCGGTTCATCTCTTCGCTGAAATCGAAAAGGTATTCAAGGTCAAATTGCCGGTGGCTTCGCTTTACGAAACCCCAACCATCGAAGAGCTTGCCCAGGTTCTCCGCGGTGAGGCGGCGGTGGCCGGCTGGTCGTCCCTGGTGGCGATCCAGCCCGCTGGTTCGCGCCTACCCTTCTTCTGTATGCATGGGGCCGGTGGAAATGTTCTGATCTATCGTGATCTTGCGCGGCATCTGGGACCGGACCAGCCCTTCTATGGCTTGCAATCCCAAGGTTTGGATGGGAGCTGCCCGCCGCTGACAACCGTGGAGGAAATGGCAGCGGTCTACGTGAAGGAGATACGGAGCGTGCAGCCGCACGGTCCCTATTTTCTTGGCGGTTACTGCGGGGGTGGAACCATTGCATTCGAGGTAGCGCAGCAACTCAGGGTGGAAGGAGAGGAGGCTGACCTGCTGGCATTGTTTGACACGATGAACTGGTCCAAGGCCCGCCCTTTCTCATTGTGGGCGAGGAACTACTACCTGGCCCAGCGGCTAGCGTTCCATGTCGCCAACTTTTTCCGTCTTGATTCTGAGGGTAAGTCCAAGTTTTTATTAGGAAAAATTCAGGTGCTTCGGAGCCGTGTTCCGGTGTGGCGTGACATGCTACTTGCCAGGCTCGACAGGCGCTCGCGGACCGAAGGGCCCCCATCCCGTCTGCTGGCGCGGATTTGGGAGGCGAATGACCGTGCGTGTTCGAATTATATTCCAAAGCCGTATCCTGGTTCAGTCACAGACTTTCGTCCCATCAAGCAGTACAGGATCTTCAACCAGCCGAACCTGAAATGGGATCGGTTGGCTTTGGAGGGCCAAGAAGTTATCACGCTGCCGGTCTATCCTGCTGGCATGCTTGTGGAGCCGTTTGTGAGGCACTTGGCGGCTGCGCTGAGGATGTCGATTGACACAGCTATTCGCCGCCATAAACGAGTTGATGATGAACCACAGGTTTCGGGTTCAATCAATGGGTGAAAAGGCCAAGCTGAAGATTCAGGATCAATTTTGAACCCTGCGCAGATTTCCTTTGCCGGACCAGAAAGGGTCCATCGGATAACCTCAGAACAAGTTTCGTGGAGGGACTAAAATGCCCAAAGTCGCTCGTGACCTTGTTGAAGGAGTCATGTTCTTCCGGGACCGGAACAAAACATTTTTTGATCCGTCGTCATTCTCCTGGGTTGCTTCGGTTGAAGCGGAATGGGTGGCCATCAGGAAAGAACTGGAATCACTTCTGGTGCGGCGGGAGGAGATTCCGAATTTCCAAGATGTCTCGAAAGACCAGAGAGCCTTGACCGAAGGCGAGCAGTGGAAGACCTTCTGGTTTTATGCATATGGAGAAAAGGCACAAGAAAATTGTGCGCGATGCCCAGAGACGGTGCGGATCCTCCAACTGATTTCTGGAATGAAATCGGCCATGTTCTCCATTTTGGCTCCGAAAAAGCACATTCCGGAGCATCGCGGGATGTGGAAAGGCGTTTTGCGCTACCACCTCGGCCTGATTGTTCCGGGCCCCAAGGGCAGCTCCAGGATTCGAGTCGGAAACGATGTCCGGTCCTGGGAAGAGGGAAAGAGCTTGATTTTTGATGACAGCCACCTGCACGAGGTTTGGAATGATTGCGATTCGCACCGCGTTGTTTTGTTCGTTGATTTCGTGCGCCCGACTTTCTTCCCGGCTTCTCTGCTTAATCAAGCCGTCATCAAAATGACCGCACATTCAGCCGGCATCGCCGAGCCCATGGAACTCATCCGGAAGTATGGCCGCGAAGCCGCGAAGACGGCGGAGGCCGCGCAAGACAACCGTGCCTCAACTGGGCAATAGGAAGACGCCTTTCTTGCCGGGCCTTTCCCTCGACTGTAACAGGCGAAAGCGGAAGGACAAGGTATTGGCATTTCGTCCAGCAACGCTTTTGTGGAACATCGTTGAACCTTTTCGGCTGAAAAGATAACTCTCGGCTGGATTCATAAGGCGAAAGATGACTGAGCCGAATCCTACCATCCGCAATATTTCCGATACCGCCCGGTGGGTGGCCTGTTTTCGGGCGCGAGAAACCCAACGGCCCGACGCCCTCTTCCGCGACCCATACGCCGGCCGCTTGGCTGGCGAGCGTGGGTTTCAGATTGCAAGCGCCCTGCTTGATGGAAACAAGCACGAGTGGGCATGGGCGGCGCGTACGTTTCTCTTCGACGAGTTTCTTTACGGTGAGATTCAAGAAGGGGTAGACATGGTGGTGAACCTTGCTGCGGGGCTCGATGCCCGGCCCTACCGCCTGCCGCTGCCCGCCGCACTTCGATGGGTAGAAGTGGATCTGCCGGAAATCCTTTCCTACAAAGAAGAGATTCTCGGAAAGGAGAAACCCAGATGCCGTCTGGAGCGAATGCGGCTGGATCTCTCTGACGTGTGTGCACGCCGCGCACTCTTCGCTGAGTTGAGCCGGGGAGTGAGGCGGGCTGCCATCGTGACCGAGGGCCTACTACTCTATTTCAGTGCTGAGGAAGTCGGCTCCTTAGCCAGGGACTTGGCAGCCGGGGAGCACTTTCAAAGCTGGATCATTGACCTCGTCTCGCCGGGCCAGCTCAAATCAATGCAGCGCACGATCGGCAAGCAACTTGGTGAAGCTGGCGCGGCGTTCAAGTTTGGACCGAGTGAGGGAGCACATTTCTTTGCGCGGCACGGGTGGGAGCCGAAGGACGTTCAAGGATTATTAAAGACAGCCGCCCAATTCAACCGGCTGCCAATCGAGCTCCATTCCTTATTGCCAGAGCCCGAAGGCGTTCCAGGAAATTTTCCGTGGTCAGGGGTATGCCTGCTCAAAAAGCCCCGTGCCTTGCTCGATGGAAATCACCCTGCCTCTTTACAGCGGTCTGACGAACTCAAGAAGAATGACGGCCGAGCAACCCGCAGACTTTCCTCTGCCCTCAGATTTGCCGCGGCCGGCCGATGACGGTGCGGCAGACCCTCTTCGGGGCATGCGGAACGACCCAGGAGGACGTTAAGAGTTGTGAAGGATCACTACTTGCAGGGGGGGATCACAGTGAGTGCATTTTCTAAGGGCATGATTAATGTTGCGATTGTCGGTGCGGGTCCTTACGGGCTTTCCGTTGCCGCACACTTCCGGCGCCGCGGCATCCCGCACCGGATCTTCGGCCGTCCGATGGATAGTTGGCTGGCGCATATGCCAAAAGGGATGCTGCTGAAGTCTGACG
>JBOGJX010000112.1:0-14430 GCA_050745285.1 Terriglobia bacterium | reverse complement strand
GCGATGGGCGGGCCGCCCATCGCCGCAGCGGGAAGGGATCAATAGCACGTTCGTTGCGGCATGGCTGAAGCCATGCCCTTCCGTCCTCATTTTCATGCTTTGCGGGTGCCGCAAAGCGACATGACCGACTGCTTCGAAAATAGGCGAACGTGATACTGAAAACAAATGGCTTGCGATGTTCTTCGTAGGGGCGCTGTTGACGGGAAGCACTGCTTCCCCTGCGCCCGCGGACGTTGGGCGCGGCAAGCAGCGCCCCTACGGATAAGGTTCCCGGCTGGACGCGGAGGCTCAGCCTTCGCGCCCAGCCAAGACGAGGTTAGGTTCGCTTGCCGGATGGCGCACTGGAAATTGATTATCATTTCGCAGCCGCGAGGGGCAATCCGATCTTTCCCTGGCGACCCGACTTCCAATGAGAGTATGACGCGGCGATCCCCGCCAGGCTCACCCGTCCGAACTCGACGTCGAATTGGGCTTCAGCCAGGCGGTCCATGACGTAATCTGTCGTGCGGCGCTCCTGAATCCAGCGCTCGAGGACGGTGTGGTTCCAGCGCGAGCCAAGCATGTTGAAACCGGCCACGGCCTGGTTGCGCTCTACGATCCGGACGCTTGCATCCTTGCCGGGAATCTGGCAGAAGAAGCTGGCGGCGTCCGCGGGCGCGTCATTCACCATGCCTACCGTGGTGTATTCGATTTCAAAAAACATGGCGCTGTTGTAGTGGAGCGCGGGTTCATAACTGATAGCATCGCCCAGCATGGAGCGCGCCGCAAGCTCTCCCTGCTTCCGCGCGGTGTACCAGATTTGCTCCACGACGGGCGCTCCAGAGCGCTCGAACTCCGCGCAGTCGCCGGCCGCCCAGACGTTCTCGAGCGAGGTGGTAAAATCGGGCTGGACGGCGATGCCGCGCCGCAGAAGCGGCGGAGTTTTGACCTGCCGGAGCCATTCAATCGCCGGATGAACTCCCACCGCGATGCCGAACATCTGGCAGGCGTACTCGTTTCCCGCCTGCGTCCTTACGGCGCGAACCCGCCCGTCCGCGCTAGAAAGAACTTGCGCCACGCTTTCGTCCAACCGCACGTCCACGCCGTGGCGCCGGATGTGCGCCGTCACGATGGCCGCTTCTTCTTCGGCGAGCGCCGCCGGCCAATACCAGGGATCGCGCACCAGGAACGTTACTTTCCTCTTGTGGAATGCCAGGCATTCAACCAGCTCCACGCCAATTAGGCCGCCGCCCACCACCACGGCGTCCTCGGTTGAGGGCGTCAGCCTCTCGCATTGATCGAGATCATCGAGCGTCACGAACGAGACCACGCCGTCGCGCGCTTCGCCAAGCCCCTCCCAAGGAATGATGTTGGGCAATGAGCCGGTGGCAAGGAGCAGGCGGTCATAATTGAGGGTCCGGCCCGATTTCAGGCGCAGCGTGCGCGTGCCGGCGTCGAGGTCAGCCACCCAGTCGCGAATAAGTTGGATATTCTGCTTGGCGTAGACTTTGCGTTCGAATGGCTCCAGGTCGCGCCGCTCCATGCGATCCATGTAGGCGTACATCAGCGCGGTGCGGGAGAAGAAAAAATCACTCTCGCCGCTGATCATGGTGATCGTCGCATCCGATTCCCTCTGACGAAGGGTCATTGCTGCCGTGGTTCCTGCCACACCGTTGCCAATGATAACGTAATGCATGGGTACCCCGTGAGGCAGTCTCAAAAAACTATCTCGAAACTGAATCTCCCACGATTGGATTCCAAGGTAAAGCGCGTGCAAGCCAAGATCAGTTTACCTTCTTGCTCGACAGACGCCAAGGCCGGGCGTTACGCCAACGCGGGTTTGCGCCAGGCGCCGCAGCGGCGCTCGATGGCCGCGGCCACACCGAGCACCGTTTCCTCTTCGTAAGGGCGACCCACAACTTGAACGCCAATAGGCAAGCCCTCAGGAGATTGCCCCACCGGAATACAGACGGCCGGATTGCCGAGAATATTAAACCACTGCGCGTAGCTCATGGCGTCCAGGTATTTTACCTTCTTCCCGTTCACCATCCATTCGCGCTCGCCGTGCCGGAATGCCGGAATAGCGCACACAGGGCAAATGAAAACCGGAAACTGCTCCATCTGGGCTAGCAGCCGGGCGCGGAGCGAGTCGCGGTCGAGCCACGTCTGCATCAATTCTTCCGCAGTCAGTGGCGAGTCCGCCGCCGCAATTCCGAGAAACTCCTTGAAAGTGGAGCTGAGCACGGTTTCGTGACCGAGGGTCATCGGCCGGAGCATCATAGCGCCAGCTCGCACGAAGATGTTCCACCATAGCTCGCGGGCCCTTTTGAAACCATTGGTAGAATTGAGATCGCCGAGACTCCCCGGTTCCAGGGGCTTGAACGGAGAAACGGCAAATCCATCCAGGCGCAAGCTTTCGGCCACCCAGCGGACGGCCGCGCGCGTCTCGGGCGTTACCGGGACCGAATCATCTTCTTCAAACCAGCCTATCCGCTGGTCGCGGATTTCCGCCTCGCTGCGCCAGCGCACGGGAACGGGCGCGGACGAGGGATCGCCGTTATCCGGCCCGGCCATCACTTCGAGCATGACTTCGAGATCGCGCACTGTGCGCGCCATAGGTCCCACCACACCAATTAGAGCAAATGGGCCGGCCGAGACCGGATAGTGCCCGGTGGCGGGAATGCGCCCAGGCGTGGGCTTTAGGCCGCAAATGCCCGAATAATGAGCCGGGATGCGAATCGAGCCGCCGCCGTCACTTCCTACGCCCGCGGCCGAGAGCCCAACCGCGATGGCCGCCGCCTCGCCGCCGCTCGAGCCCCCCGGCGTGCGGTCAAGACCCCACGGGTTGTTGGTGCGTCCGTAGAGCGCGTTATCGGTCTCGTAGGCCATCAGCAGCTCGGGCGTGTTCGTATTCCCCAACAAGACGGCTCCGGCCTTACGGAGCCGTTCAACCAGCGGCGCGTCCTGTGCTGCCACGCGGCCCGCGCGCAGCCGCGTGCCTGACTCGCACCGCCAGCCTGCCACATCAATCGAGCTCTTAATTGTGATCGGAACGCCGTGCAGCGGCCCTAATTCTGCTCCGGCCATCAACGCGCGCTCGGCGGCCTCTGCGGCACTCAGCGCGCTCTCACGATCTACGTGAATCAACGCGTTCAGGCTGGGGTTGAAACGTTCGATGCGGCCAAGGTGCGCGGCCACGACTTCGCGCGGGGTGAGTTCCCGGCGGCGGATGAGGGCCGCCATTTCCGAAGCAGGGAGAAAATTGAGATCGGTCATGAGGTGAAATAGGTAGACAACAAAAAATGATGGTTGTAATCACACGTAAGGGTAGCCACGGCACGAAGTTTGTGCCGTGGGCCGTGAGACGGGATTTCTCACCACGCCACACTACCGCAACAGGAGGGCGGAGTTTTAACTCCGCCGTATCGAGCGATTAAACGAAGATCGCGTCTGCGGCAGGGTTGAAACCCTGCCCTTCCGTTCCACCCGTGAAGCTGGTGAGAAATCCGGGTTGTTGCGCAAAAGCCCACGGCAAACAAACCGTGCCGTGGCTACCTCTCGTCACCCAGCATTTGCCGCAAGAACTGCCACGTCGCCGGCGCGCGGCGGCGGAGCGCGTTGCTTGCGGTCATGCGCTCTTTGAGCCCTTTGAGGTCCTCAGGACGGTCGATATCCTCAAGCGGCTCGAGCCGCGCGCACGAAAGTCCGTGACGGTCGAAGTTTCTCATGGTATCGCGAAACGCAGCGGATGTTCCCCACAAAATGCCTCGGAAGAGCGCCCCAGGCGGCTCGCGACCCGGCGCCAGGCCCGGCCCGGCGCGCTGGCGCAAGCCTACCAGATAATAGCCGCCATCCGGGCAAGGCCCAAGCACGGCGTCCGATTGGAGGAGCGCACGGAAGGCATGAAGGAGAATTCGTACGGAAAGCTCCGGGGAATCGGTCCCGATCGCCACCACTCGCGAGTGTTCCAGGAGCAGCTTCCGGAACGCGTGTTGCAGCCGCTGGCCCAGATCCCGGCCGCGTTGCGGCTCCACGCGAAACGCCGGTCGATTCCCGCTAGGACCGCCCGTAGCCGGCACGGCGGAAACGGCGGATCCCATGGATGCGGCGTGGGGGAACCGGTGGCCTGTGGTCATAAAAACCACGGCCATTCTGTTCTCGAGTGGGCGGATTTTTCGTAATGCGTCGGAGGTGAGCGCGGCCTGGAATTCCGCGGCGCCGCGCTCTCCTAACAGCGGAATGAGCCGGGTCTTAGCCTTCCCCGGCACAGGAGAGCGCGCGAAGATTGCCAGCGCCCCAGCGGGGGCGTGGCTTAAGCGAGCGTAGGGATTACGTGAGATATGTGAGACTCGTGAGACGGGCGCCACATCCGGTTCAGATAAACATCTCTTCGTCCTGGGCAGCCTCGCGACCCGTTGACGCCCGGCGATGGGAGAAGAGAAAACCGAACCCGCTCAGAATTCCTCTCGTCAGCGCGGAGAACTCACGCAATGGACCGAGCACGCCGCGCTCGACCGCCCCCGCCGTGCTTTCCACTCTATCCATCAGGGCCGAGATCAGCAGGTCAACGCGGCTTACCTGAAGACGAGTCTTATCAAGAAAATCGCCCAGCGTGGAATCCAACGTCACGGCCCGCTCGCGGACAATCCGGCTGACCTCGATCAGGTTCGCGGTGACGGTTTTCACCGGCTCGCGCGACTGGGCGAGCACGTCCAGAGCGGTTTGGACCACCGTGTCCATGTGCCGTTTGGCTTCGCGGCTCACCAGCATGACCTGCTTGTAAACCTTCCAGGCCATCAGAAAAAGGCCCAGCAGGATCAGCATCTGAATTACGATCGCCACCGCAGCGATTACCCCGAACACAACAATAAGGGTTGCGTGGTCCATTTATTCTATCTCCCGAACCGGCGCCAAGGACTGCTGCCGGAAGGCCCGGGCAAGGCCCCTGCACGACCAAAGACCGCCGCCGCAAACAGGCTAGCGGCTCTTGGTCTTTTCCTCCTGATAAGCCGCTTTGCCAGCCTCAAGCGCCGCCGAAAGCTGCTCCTTCTGCTGCGCGACCAGGTCTTTGGCCTTGCCCACCATCTGTTCGGCCTGCTCGCGCATCTCCTTGCTTCTGGCGTTGACGTATTCTCGCCCCTGTGTGGCCTTGGCGCCGAGCATGTCACGCGTTTCCTGCCCGCTACCTGGGGCAAACAGAAGCGCGATGGCCGCGCCAAAACCAATTCCCGCCAGGAAATAGGCAAAATTCGACGCACCATAGTTACTTTCATTTTCAGCCATCGTACACCTCGCTTTATGTTTCAACAAGTTGCTGATTCGAATTGAAAGCAGATCCTTCGCTGCTGTGAAAATAGGTAAACGACGTGTTAAAAATAAACGGGTTGCAATATTCTCCGTAGGGGCGCTGCTTGCTGCGCCCGCCGGCGTTGGTCGCAGGGGAAGCGGCGCTTCCTGTCAGCAGCGCCCCTACGCCATGTTCATGCAAAGTGGCGGGCCAAAGGCCCACGAAATCCTCGCTCAGGATGACAGCCCATTTTGAGTTTGCTAGCTTTCACTCGGACGCGCGAAGCCCGCGCGGTCCGCCCAGTCCTTTGCCTTGTCCTTAAGGCCTTCCGCTTTTCTACGTCCTTCGGCCATGAATTCTCCCGTGCTGCGGCGGATTGCGTCTTGCTGGGAGGCCACGTAGTCTTTTCCACGCTCCACATTGCGATTGATCATCTGCCGTGTTTTTTCTCCGCTGTGCGGCGCCAAGAGCAGCCCGGCGGCCGCGCCCAACCCGAGTCCCGCGAGGAAATAAACCGCACCATAGCCTGAGCATTGTTTTGCCATAGAGCTATCCGTCAACTTTCTCCCCTTTTTGCATTCTACCACTTCTTAGGCTCGATGAATCAAGAATTATTTGGTGATAAATAATGAGATATATAATAAACCGGCTGGCCGGACGGTTATATAACATGCTTCTGTTGCTGTGGTCTGGTGTGGTGAGAAATCCCAACTAATGCTTCGAAGGCGGAGTTGAGGCGTTTTGGCTCACAGGCGTCGAGGACAGGATCTTGAATTTTGACTTGAACTGCTTGTAGTCCGTGTACTTGATGATTTCCTTGATGTGAACGGGAGGGCCCCCATTACCGAAGTAAAGCGTGTCATCAGCCCTGGTAAAAGTGGGAAACCAATACTTGCCGTCGATCTGTTGCCGCCAGGTGGTGAAGCGCGGGAAGCGGTTATCTTTGGTTTGTGGGACCATGCGGCCTTCAGCCTTCACGATTTGCAAATCATGGTCGTCCACCCAGACGACGCCCTTGAAGTAGAGGTGGCCCTTGCGGAGTTCCTTGGGACGGACGGAAAAAACGTAACAGGTGATGTAATCCACGTGGACGTGGCCCATGTATTGAACATCGTATTCCGGCAAGCTGTCCGTGGTCAGAACAAAGGGCTGGATGCTGCGTAGAGATTGAAGGTCCTGCTCCGTGATAAGAATACCCTTCAAACTGCTTTCAGGGGCATAAGTTACCTGCTCGATTCGCTTATTGTTTGCGCCATAAAGAATGTCCCAGTCTTGCTCCCACACGCCGTTCACGTTGTTGTCGGCATCAAGGGTTTCCACTTTGTTGATCTGATGATAAGTGTAATTGTCCCGCGCCTCGGCGAAAAGTTTTTCTTTGGCCGCGAAGGTTTGAATGATCTGCTGGATTTGCGCCGGACTGGGATCAGCCAAGGGCGCGTTGCTCGCCTCCTGGTTGACGGATGCCTGCGGCCTGCTGGAATTACTGGGCGCGCGACCGCTGTTGGCGGAACCACCTGCCCCCGGCTGGCTTGCAGCGGGCTTGGTTGCAATTGGCGTCGCACCGGACTGAGCTGCCGACTGAGCCGCCGAATGAGCCGACGGCGCCGGTGGAGGAGGGGGTGAAGCGGGCGCGGGCGCCACCGCGGGTTGGACCGGAGCCGGTGCACCGGCCGGTTGCGATCGCAGCGCTTCGCTCGCCTTCTGCAGGGCGTCAATCACGTTGTCGGTGGCGCCGTCCTGGTAGAACTGCTTTACCAAGTCCGGGTTTAACGCAAAGTCGATGCCGCGCTGGCGGATGATGACCATCATTTTCTGCGGGCTGGCGCCGCCGATTAAGAGCAGCGTGATGTCATCCGCGCTGAGGCGCTTGTGGCTCGATGCGCTCGTAGCCCGTGCCCCTGATGTGTTATTGGATTGGGGTGGCGAAGCGGCGGAGGCAAGCCCGGCAGGCGCAGCGGCGAGCGCAAGCGCCAGAACAAATGTGCCGAATTGAGTTGCCATCTTCACAGTGGATATACCCCTTCTTCGCGGTCCCTGCCGGGTCTCCGGCGCCCCGCCTCAATCACGCCTGCTATAAATATAGCCAAATGACCTGCTGAAAATACATGGGTTGAGACGTTGTTCTATGTAGGGGCACGCCATGGCGTGCCCTCAGGCGCAGCAAGCAGCGCCCCTACGCTATTTTCATGCGAAATGGTGCGACGTAGGCGCATGGTGGCTGCCCTTAAAGTTCGGCCAAAACCCCTCATCCGGCTCGCTACGCTCGCCACCCTCTCCCCTGGGGAGAGGGCTGGGAAAAGGCAAAGAAGCCGACCATCCCCAGGCGCAGCGGGAGAGGGCGCCGCGGGGAAGCAGCGCTTCCCGTCGCTGTGGGTGCGGGGCCCTTTCATGCTTTGTGGGCGTCGCAAAGCGACATGACCACTATAAGAATAGAGACTTATTTACGGGCCCGAGTTGTCTCGCGCCGGGAAAATTCGACTCACCGCGCCCGGCGCATGTTCCTGAGGTGGATCCGGCGCCGCTTGCGGCGGCTTCTTTTGGGCTTTGATATTTCTAGCGCCGCGCTCCCCACACGCCGCACTTCCTAAGTCCTACACTTGCCTTCGTTCTTATTTTCCATATCTCTCCATATAGATGTTAAAGCATAAACCAGCAGTGGTGAGTCAATTTGAGGTGTAGCGGCGGGTTTACCCCGCCATTTGTGGCGGTATAAAGCCGCCCCTACATTACACTGACCCACTGTCAAACCGGCTTAACTATTGTACAAAATCCGGCAGGGGGTTGTTAAACCAGCCTTGCTAGACCGGTCTCGCCGCAGGGTCTCGATGCACAGTTGCAGAAAGCTCCCATTCAAAGCTAGAATGCCCACGAAGGGATGCGGCCTTGAATGTCCGCGGAAAAATGGCCAACAGATACAAGATGAAAATCGCACTCTCTGTTTCAGAAAAGGAGAAAGAGAAAGGATCAACCTCGCCTTACTTCCAGGCAATGATTGAGGCCGGGTCGAGGCCCGAAGATCTGCGATTGATAAGCTCGAGCGACGCGGGCCAGCTTCGGGCGGAAGACTTTGACGGAATTCTCTTTGCCGGTGGTGAAGACGTGGATCCCGCGTTTTATGACGAGGTAACAAAATACCCGAGCGTCCACGTGAGCCGCGATCGGGATTTGCTCGAGTTTGATTTTCTCGACCGGGCGCGCCGCGCCCATTTACCTGTCTTGGGCATCTGCCGCGGAGCGCAGATGATAAACGTGAAGTTTGGCGGCGCGCTCTATCAGGACTTAAAGAGCGATTGGGCGCCGGAGGATGGTGTCACCGCCGCGGTTGAACACAAACAAGCGGGCGATCGCACGGGGCTTACGCACAGCGTAACCCTGACCGACCCAGAGTCGCGGCTGGCTCAGGCGATTTGCGGAAGCTGCCGCGTGAATAGCATGCACCACCAGGGGATCCGGCGCGTAGGGCGTGGACTTCGCGTGGCCGCGCGCTCGGAGGATGGGCTCGTGGAAGCCGTGGAGGCGGGGGACGATGCTTTCCTTCTGGCTGTTCAATGGCACCCTGAAGAACTGAGGAACCGCGCGGAACACCGGAAAATATTCGAGATGTTCGTCGCCGAGTGCCGGGCACAGCTAGAGCAGCGGCAAACCGCGCAGGCGGGACGCTAGCGCGGATTATCCACGAGATTTTTAGGTTAACCACCGGAAGGGCACGGTTTTAACCGTGCCGTTAAGCGGCATCCGCATTTCTCTCCTACGCTGCGTTCCAGTGGTCCGGTTACCGGACCACTGGAACGCAACATAGGAAGGGCGGCGGATGCGTAATCGCTGCGGCGGGGTTGAAACCCCGCCCTTCCAGAGCACACACCCACGGCACGAACTCCGTGCCGTGGCTACCTCTTCCTCTGCCGCCCATGGCGGTGATGGCCGATTCAAGAAGAAAGAATAGAAACCTATGGACGACGTGCAAATCGAGCCGCAAGAACTGTCAGAAAGTATTGAGGCGGGGAACAACGTTTATCTGCTGGATTGCCGGGAAGCCTGGGAATACGAGGAGGCGAGCATCGCCGGGTCCACGCTGATTCCGATGCACAGCATCCCGCAGCAACTCAGCGATATTCCGAAGGATCGTTCCGTGGTGGTGGTCTGCCACTCTGGCCGCCGCAGCATGGACGTTGCCCTGTGGCTCAGGCAGCAGGGAATCGCGGCGCGAAGCCTTAGCGGCGGCATCGACCGCTGGTCGCTCGAGATTGATCCAAACGTGCCGCGGTATTAGCGGGGGCGCGGATGCGGCGCGCCCATGGTATTGAACCGGCCCATGCCCACAAAAATATTCTTCGAGAAAGGTGATATCACCGAGATGGCGGTAGATGCCATTGTGAACGCGGCCAATAGTGATCTGGTGCTGGGCGGGGGCGTGGCCGGTGCAATCCGGCGAAAGGGTGGCCCCACCGTGGAGGAAGACTGCGAGCGAATCGGGCCAATCGCCTTAGGTGGCGCCGCGGTGACTACGGGCGGCAATCTGAAAGCGTTCTACGTGGTGCACGCCGCCAGCATGCGGCTGGGCGAAAAGACGAGCGCCGATGCGCTCCGCTCTTCCGTGCGCACCTCATTAGAGCGCGCGGAAGAGAAGGCTTTCAAAAGCATTGCATTTCCCGCGATTGGCACGGGCATCGCGGGTTTTCCCATGGACGAATGCGCCCGCATCATGCTGGAGGAAACCATCGAGCATCTGAAGTCACGCACCAGCCTTGAGCGCATTTATTTTGTGCTTTATGATGATCCGGCGTTGAAAGTGTTTGAGGAGACCTACCGGCAGATGACGGCGCGTCCCACGAATTAATGCGTAGGGGCGCAGCAAGCGGTGCCCCTACGAGTCCGGTGGTCACAGGCTGCCGGGACAGTTCCCACGGCTATCGGATAAAATTCCCCAGCAACTGCTTTCCTGCTTCGGTGAGTATGGACTCAGGGTGAAACTGCACGCCCTCCACATTTAATTTGCGGTGGCGCAATCCCATGATGAGCCCTTCGGGAGACGTGGCGGAGATTTCCAGACATGCGGGCAGCGACTCGCGTTCAACAATGAGCGAATGGTAGCGCGTGGCGGGAAACGGATTGGGAAGTCCGGAAAAAATGGTGTTGCCGTCGTGCGTGATGATGCTGGTCTTGCCGTGGCACACGCGAGGCGCACGGATTACTTTGCCGCCAAAGGCTTGTCCAATCGCCTGGTGGCCGAGGCAGACACCCAGGATCGGCTTCCGGCCCGCGAAGTGTTTGATCACAGCGAGGCAGATGCCGGCCTCGTCCGGAGCCTTGGGGCCCGGAGAGATGACGATGCGCTCCGGATTGAGGCGCTCGATCTCATCCAGTGTGGTCTGATCGTTGCGGCGCACCTCGATTTGCGCTCCCAGCTCGCCCAGATATTGCACGAGGTTGTAAGTGAAGGAATCGTAGTTGTCGATAATGAGGATCATAGTCTTGTTGCGGCACTCGGCGATTGTCCGAGGCGCTCGGCTGATCGCCATTTTCATCCCATGTGGCGCCGCAGGGCCGCATGGATTCAATCATCCCGCTCAACGCTGGGTGCTGACGGCTGGCAAAATCATTATACTTCCTCCCGCTGGGAATCCGTTATGATGACAGGCTTCAGGTTGCCTTTACCGGGTTGCTGAAAATTTGATTGGGAGGATGGAAGGGCACGGCCGGTTTTCTCAAGATTGGGCCGTGCCGTAACGCCCTCATCCACCACTTCGTGGTCCCCCCTCTCCCAAAGGGAAGGGGGGTGGTGGTAAGGGGGGTGTCACTTACGGCATGGCTAAAGCCATGCCGTTCCGGATGCCTTTTCATGCTTTGCGGGCGCCGCCAAGCGGCGTGGCCGACTGTTAACAGAGCCAAACGGAAGGAGGATTTAAAAGGTGCGAAAGGGAGTCAATCAGTATGCCGCGGTTGTGGCCGCGTGCGCTGTGCTCTGGATGGGCTGCTCCGGTGCTGGGAACAATGGCCAATCGGCGCCTCCAGGCGGTGGGGATCCATTGGCAGCCGGGCCGCAACAAGCCTATTCGGGGGGAACCGTCGTTGAGCCTGATGACACCAATCTTCGCTATATCGGCCATTGGGATACGTCGCATCTCGCCGAAGAGGCGATCACCGTCAATTCCGGCTCGCGCATCATATGCGCCTTCACGGGCCACACGGTTCTTGGGCGGTTTGCCATCCAGGGAATTACCCACCCCGCCCAGATTTATGTATCCATTGATTCCAGCAAGCCAAAGCTCTTCACTCTGAATTCTCAACTGATTGACTTCACCCCGTCCCCGCTTTCCGGTGGCCGACACACGATGCAGATCGCCGTGAAAGACGTGGATGAACGTGCGGACCGGTGGGCGCCGCCGTTTGCCTCTGCGGCCGTCTTCAGGGGTCTCGTTCTGGACCCAAAGGCGAAGACGTTGCCGTTGCCTGCGCCATCCAACCTGCGGATGGAATTCTATGGTGATTCCATTACCCAGGGCGTGCGCGCGCTCAATATGGCGATTGGGACCGAGGGATCAGACGGAACTGCGGACTACGCCTTTCTCACCGCCATGGCGTTTGGCGCTCTTCATAATCAGGTGGGATTCGGGCGGCAAGGGATCATCCGCACCGGAAACGGCGACGTGCCCCCGGCGTCCCAATCCTTCGGATGGAATTTCCAGGGATCGCGCGCCGATCCGTCATTCATCCCGCAAGTGGTGGTGGTGAATCAGGGAACGAATGACGGCGCGTATCCACCGGAGCAGTTTGAGCCGGCCTACCGTGCCTATATTGAGGAGATCCGCAAGGCCTATCCCCAAGCCGCGATATTCTGCATGCGCCCGTTCGGCGGCTTTCATGAGAAGGATATCCGCAAGGCCGTAAGCTCGCTCGCGGACGCGAAGATTTTCTACGTGGATACCACGAGTTGGCTGGCTGCTTCTGACTATACCGATGGCATTCATCCCACCGCCGCAGGGCACCTGAAGGCTGCGCAAAAGCTCATCCGTGTGATCAGCGCCCGCACCGGCTTAAAACCCGTGCGGAAGGTCGATAAGCCGTGGTGGCAATAGGCCCTCTGCGCCACGTTCCCTCCGCCGTGGATGTAGCGCAGAGTTTTAAAAACAAAACTCTGCGCTACTGGGCGCCGGTGAAGGGCGCCAGTGGGTGGCGCCGGGGTCCCGGTTACTTTGGGACGCGCAACTTTTTGCCGCCCCCTGGGTTAAACTAGTGTGGCAACGATGGCCATTGATTCCGATCTGGAGTTGATGCTGCGCGTTCGGAGCGGTGACGCCGGGTCATTCGAAGTCCTGCTCAACCGCTACCGCCTACCGCTGGTGGGCTACTTCGTGCGCATGGTGCGCGACCGCGCGCTGGCCGAAGACTTGGCGCAGGAGGCATTTCTACGCGTCTATCAGGCGCGCCATCGCTATCAACCGGAGGCTCGCTTTACCACCTGGCTTTACCGCATTGCCACCAACCTGGCCTTGAACGCGCTCCGCGATCACAAGGGAGGGGACGCACCGGCGCTGGACAAGGACGACGACGGGGCGCGGCGCGTGGCGCGCATTGCCGACAAGAGGCTCACAGCCGAGGAGCAGCTTATGCTTTCCGACCGCGAACGGCTGATCCGTCAGGCGGTCGAGGCGTTACCCGAGCGGCAACGCGCGGCCGTTATTTTGCATAAGTATCAAGAGGTGGACTACCGGCAGATAGGGAAGATTCTAGGGTTGAGCGAAAGCGCGGTAAAATCCTTGCTCTTCAGGGCCCATGAAAATCTGCGAGTTCGCCTGGCGCCGTTGTTTGAGGGAGGGCAAATATGAACCCCCCTGGGGCCTGCGTAGATAAGGAGCAGCTATTCGCCTACTCGGGCCGCATGCTTGACCCTCGCGAAGAGACGCGGGTGAAAACGCATCTCAGCGTGTGCGCATCATGCCGCGACCTTTTGGCCGGTTTTGAGAAACTTGACAGCGTGCTCGGAGAATGGAAACCGGTCGAGCCTTCCCCCTGGTTTGACGCCCGGACGCGCGCGCGCGTGGCTTCGGACGCCGCGGCGCGTCCGCGGATTTTTCTCCCTGGTTTCGGTTGGAAACGATGGGCTGGCGTGGCCGCAGCCGCCGTTTTGGTGGTCGTGGCCAGCGTCGTGGCGCTTCGGCCCTCCCACTCCGCCCGCCCGGGCAGCGCGGCTCCGGTAGAAATCGCGGCAAAAACCTCGGCGAACCCCACCTCCGCGATGGCTGCCCAGACTCGTCCGGCCGAACCTTCTGCCGAGGCTACGGCAGAGGTCGGCCCTGAGGAGGCTACGGTGGCGCAATCGCAGCCGGCGAGCCAGGAAATGGACCTTTACCAGAACCTGAAGGTCCTGGAAAACTACGACATGCTGGCCAACTTTGATGTGCTTTCTGAACTGCCTCAGGCAAGCGGCAAGACGAATGACTGAGAAAGGCTGGGCCGTCCTGTCACGGGGCCGACGGGACGGACTGGCCCTCGCCATGGTTGTGTTCTTTTTTGTCGTTCCCGCAAGCATGTGGGCGCAGCGCGGCCGCTTTGTGCCGCGCCGGCCGCCCAAAATGCCGCGCCAGAACCAGGCGTGGCGGCGGAAGCGCATTCAGCAAGACAAGCACCGGCACTCCGCCAATTTCTTCCAGCGCTTGCGTGACCAGCCCCCGGCGCAGCAGGATAAAATCCTGCGGAACGACGCACAGTTCCATAACCTGTCACTCCTTCGACGCCAGCAGATTCGGGCCAACCTGCGGCGATGGAATTCCCTGACGCCGCACCAGAAACAGGTTCTTCGCCAGCGCGAGGAAATTGTGCAGAGTTTGTCCCCGGCCCAGCGCCAGGACCTACGCAACGTTTTCCCCCAATATCGACGCCTTCCTCCCGGCCAACAGCAGCAGGTGATGCGCGCCTTCCGCCGCTTGCGCGATATGCCGCCTGCAAAACGCCAGCGTCTCTTAAACAGCCCTGGCTTCCAACAGCGCTTTACGCCACAGCAGCAGAACGTCCTGCGCGGCCTCAGCCATTTGCTGCATTAACGATACTGGGTTAAGTCGTGTTACCGCTGTGTCAGGGCATGGCTTTAGCCATGCCGCGCGGTGCGCCTTCCCTTGATCCCTGGGGCTTTAGCCCCTGATGCCCTCAGCGGCTAAAGCCGTCGA
>JBOGJX010000111.1:0-5230 GCA_050745285.1 Terriglobia bacterium | reverse complement strand
AACCATGCCGCCACTTCGCTGAGCCGCTTGACGTCCTTCACCGTCCGGATGCCGCCTCCCAGGTTGCCGACATAAACGGAATCGGGATTTTTCTCTTTGGCCACTTTATCCCAAAGGCTCCATATCTGGGCAATACGGTCCATGTAGACCTCGTAATATTTCCGGTAGATCGGGCTTTGAGCATCTGTGGTCTCTGGCGGAACACCACCGGTCTGCTCTTGATAGATCTTCTTGCAGGCGGGACAGTGGCAGACATCGAGGGGGCCTGTACTCGGCCAGCCATTGGTGAAAAAACCATCCGGCGCGTAGCGCTGATTGATTTCGCGATAAATCGCCGGCATCTGATCCGTGAAATACGTGCTGAACATACAGGTCTTGAAGAGCCAGGGGCACTCCGGATGATGCCGGGGCGAGCCATCGGGATTCTGTTCGAACCACTCGGGATGGGCCAGGAGCGCTTCCTGGTAAGCCAAATTGCAATCCATGCGAGCCACCACGCGAAGTCTGCGCTTGCGGGCCGCCGCCACCATCTCGCCAAATAGATCCCGCGACCCCAGAAACTCGCTCCGGTGCTGATACGGGATCTGGGTGGGATAGAAAGCAACAATGCCACCGCCATTGAGCAGCACTGCATCCACCTTCAGCGAGGCCCAATAGTCCATCCATGCATTCGGGTCCATCGTCAGTGGGTCAGTCTCGTTGAAATTAATCTGCCCGCAGCGGCGCATCGTGGCATACCACGGTTTGCCCGAGGTTGTACGCTGGGCGGGCAAATCGCTTGCCGCCGCAATCACGAGGGATGTTGCTGAAGCTGCGATGAATTCGCGTCTCGTCATAGATGTCATGAAATTGTCTCCTTGGAAGTGACGAATCGGCTGTCTGCCCGAAGGCAGCGACTATACAGAAGTGTACTTTGGCCTTTAGCAATACGCAGGTTAAGTGCTTTCTTGTTGTGTTAGGGCATGGCTATCGCCAAGCCGCAAGCGCGGCATGCCTCACCCCCGTCCCCTCTCCCCAGGGAGAGGGAAACAACGAAAGCTTGATTCATTCGCATCAATTTTTGCAACTCTAGGACTCTAGCAACTTCCTGAAGAAATGTCTCAAGGGGCATGCGCGGCGGGGGCATCGGGACGCGGGTGGCGCATACATTGATTTGTATGTATCCGCCCTAATTTTTGCATGTGTCTCAGCGCGATGCGGTGTGCGGCCGGAACGAATTAATCCTTTTGCTAATCAGACCTCCAAATCACGAGTGACGCATACATGCCGCCGTTTGGCATGTGTGCGATTCGGCCCTGCGGCCGGCACGTTGTAGCGCAGAGTTTTGCTCTTAAAACTCTGCGGCTTTTCGCGGGTGGCGCAGACATCGTTTTGTGATGTATGCGATGTACAGGGTTAGGTGTGGCGGCGGGTTTATCTCGCCAAATGGCGGCGTAAAGCCGCCTTTACATCCAACTGTACGACTACCAGAATTTTGACGAAATCGCCCGCAATGTGCGACGATAAGTATATTTGCGCCGGGTTTAGCGGGCGCCGTCAGAATTGCCCGAACTGCAAGCCCTCGATTTACTCGCGTCAGAGCCACTTGAGGCGTGCTTCTGCATGCCGTGAGGCGGCAGAAATCGCGCGCACTCTTTGAACTTTATTGAGCATCTAAAAGACTGCATGAAACATAGCTTGTATCCATGGGTGATCGCGGGACTCTGCTCGGCCTTATTATTGGGCTTCTCTTGTTTGGGTGGAGCTTCGCCGCAATCGGAAACCCTCAAGGGAGCGGTGGTCACGAGCAAGAACGCGCCAGTTCCCAACGCCGTCTGTTCGCTGAGCGGCCATAATCTTCAACCGCAAGGCCTCCAAACCAAAACGGACGAAAGGGGCAACTTCCAGTTTCCGGGTTTGATGCCGGGGACCTACTCTCTCACCTGCGCGGCCGTTGACCTGCAGCCCGCATCCAAGCCGGATATTGAAGTTATCGCTGGCAAGGCGCTTTCCACGCTACAGATGATCTTACCGGCGGAATTCTTCCGGCAGGAGGTCACGGTCCATGGACGCACCGGGGGCGCAAGGGTAAAACAGGCCGCTCCGCCCGCCCAGTTTTCCGCACAGCAGCTCATGACGCTTCCGCTTGCTCAATTGAAGTTCAAGGCGGCCCTGCCGCTGGTCCCTGGAGTCATCCGAACGCCCGACGGTAAGCTGAGCATCAAGGGGGCGCGGGAGGAGCAAGGCCTGCTCCTGGTTGACGGCTCGGACCTGGTCGACCCGGTGACCGGCGCCTTTTCCGTCGAGGTGCCAATCGACGCCATTGAGGAGTTGCAGGTCTACAAGAGTCCTTACCTCGCTCAATACGGCCGCTTTTCCGGAGGTCTGACCATCATCCAGACCAAGCCGCCGCTTCCCCAGTGGCACTGGGAAATCAACGACGTCATTCCGGACATCTTTATCGAGCAAGGCCATATTCAGGGCATCGCGGGCGATGCTCCGCGTTTTTATCTCACCGGGCCACTGATCAAGGATAAGCTGAATTTCTCCGAGTCGTTCATCTACGATCTCAACCGGGTGTTCACTGAAGGCCTGCCCTGGCCCAAGAATATTCAAAGACGGGAGGGGGTGTCTTCTTTTACCTCACTCCAGTACGTCGTCTCTCCACAAAATTTGCTGACGGCAAATTTCCGCCTCTTCCCCGCCAAGCGCGAGTTTGACAACATCAGCGCCCTGCTGCCCGAGCCCGCTTCGTCAAACTACGGCCAGCGCGGCTATTCCACGGGCGGCGTCGACCGGTACATGCGCAAGTCCGGCGGAATTCTGACCACGCTTTTCCAAGCGACGGAGTTTGACACATACGGACACGGCCAGGGCTCGGCGCCCATGCTGATCACGCCCAACGGATATGGCGGAAATTATTTCAACGCCTATCAGCGCTTCGCGGATCAGCAGGAGCTGCAGGAGACTTATAACTATCCCCAGAAGAAATGGCACGGCGCTCACGAAGTGCAAATTGGTGGAGACTACTTCCACCGCTCGTATTCCGGCATGAGCGATTCACAACCCGAATTGATTACGGACCTCGGCGGGAACGTGCTCAAACGGATCGACTTCTCGGGCCTGGCGCACTTGAGTGACGAGGACACCCAATTTGAAGGATATAGCCAGGACCATTGGCAGGTGAATGACCGTTTCAGCGTGGACGCAGGCCTGCGTTTTTCCACTGAGAATATCGGCAGCGCCGCGGCGTTCGCGCCACGGTTCGGTTTTGTTTACTCGCCCAGCCGCACGGGCCAGACGGTGATCCATGGCGGCGCTGGCGTTTTCTATAATCGCGTCGCCATGCTGGCCGCCGACTTCCCCGAGAACCCCAGCCGCACCATCACGCTTTACGGGCCGGACGGGTTGCCCGTGGGTCCACCTGTAACGTACCCCAATGAATACAGCCTGGTAGGTTCAAATGGCCACCAGTTCCTACCCATCCACAACCAACTCGGCACGACGCCTTATGATCAGACGTGGAGTCTTGAGGTGGACCAGGAATTGCGGCCCGGTTGGCTGGCCCGGGTGAGCTATTTGACTAGCCGTGCTTATGATGAGTACGTTGTGAGCCCAGCCATCCTCTCCCAAGACCGGCGCGCGTATGTTCTCACAAACACCGGAAGCGCGCGCTACAATGAATTTGAAACCACCATGCGCTGGCGCGCGGGAGAAAAAGCGGACATCAATTTCTCTTACGTTCACAGCCTGACGCGGGGTGATCTGAACACGCTAAGCGCGGTCTATGTCCCCTTTGAACAACCCGTTATCCGGCCCAACTTTTTCGGAGACCTGCCGGCTGACGTTCCCAATCGGATCATCACCTGGGGCGAGTTTTCCTTGCCCTGGGGCCTGACCGCCAGTCCCCTCTTTGATATTCACACGGGATTTCCGTACTCTTCCGTGGATGCGCTGCAGAACTACGCTGGGACGCCAGAGGGCTTCCGATTTCCCCGCTTCTACTCACTCGACGTGAAACTCAGCAAGGATTTTCACATACCCTTCCTACACTTCGGTTTTCTCAAGGACCACAAGTTCCGCGGCGCAATTGAAGTCTACGACATTACCAATCACCAGAATCCCGTGGACGTCTATAACAATATCGCGTCTCCCTACTACGGCCACTACATCGGCTTCCAGCACATGACCTTCAATACTTTCTTCGACCTGATTTATTAACCAAGAGGTTAAACGGACGGGGCGGAACCGGCGCTGTCCGGGCCGGCGCCGGAGGCCTTGACTTGCTCATCATGACGCGCAGCTTCCCCGGCAGCACGGTTATTTCGAGCGGCAACAGGCCAAGCGCCTCGCCGTCCACTTCGATCAAAGTTGGCGCGGCGGCCGTGGCCCGAATGCGTGTGCCGCGCATCGCATGAACCTTTGGGTGGGTAAAGATATTCCCATCGTAGAGCACGTGGATGTCGCGGAGCAGCCGGAATATATTCATGTATTCGATGATCGTCACCTCGAGGATTCCGTCGTCGAGCCGGGCGGTTGGGCACGGTAGCATGCCTCCCCCGTGAAAGCAGCCATTTCCCACGGCCACGTTCGTCACGTTAAATGAGATGGTCTCGCCGCCATCCCCTACCCTCACCGCCACCTGTCTCCCCCGGTAACCCAGCAGCACCCGAAACGTGGCCCAAAGGAAAGCCAACCGTCCACCCAACGGCGTTAGAAAGTTCCGCGCCCTCGCTGCTACGGCGCCTCCCATCCCAAAACTCACCAGATTGATGAAATAGCGCTCGCCTTCAGAGCCGTCAGGGGTCACAAACCTGACCTTGCCGATATCGATCTCCACCGGTTGCCCCGTGGCGATTATCTCGATCGCCTGCGCGATCCTATCCCGGCGGGAAAAGCCAAACATGCGCTGGAAATCCCCTCCCGTGCCAGCAGGGATAATTCCCATGCAGGCGCCGGGCTGGACTGGCTCACCGGCTTCGATGAACCCGTTGGCGATTTCATTGAGCGTGCCATCGCCGCCCACGCCAAGGATCAAATCAAAGCCGGCGCCCAATAATTCGCGCGCCAGCGCGGTGGCATGGCCCTGACTCTTTGTAAAACGCGAGGTTATGCGTCCCAGGCGCTCCTCAAGCTGGCGAGCAATTTCAGGCCATCGCTTGCCGGTTCTTCCCCCGGCTGAGTGAGGATTCACAATGACTGCAATTTTACGGGTGTGGGGCATGGGTTGGCCACGCTAGAATTCAGGGCG
>JBOGJX010000110.1:0-16606 GCA_050745285.1 Terriglobia bacterium | reverse complement strand
GGCTTTAGCCGCTGAGGGCATCAGGGGCTAAAGCCCCAGGGATCAAGGGAAGGCGCACCGCGCGGCATGGCTAAAGCCATGCCCTGACACAGCGGTAACACGACTTAACCCAGTATCGCTAATTGTCGACTATTGCGCGTTACCCAGCCCGCCCATCCTCTCACCCGCCTGTACAGCATCCCTGAACCAACGCTAGAATGAACTTAGGGACCATTCAAGCGATGAAAGATGGAAGCCCAAAGACGGGGATTCTTCTCTTCGCGCACGGCAGCCGCGTGGAAGAAGCAAACGAAGGCGTGCGCTCGCTGGCACAGCAGGTGCAGCAACCAGGCGGCTTCAGCTACGTGCGGGCGGCATTTCTGGAAATGGCGGAGCCGGATCTGCGGCGAGCTATCGCGGAGGCCGTCGCGGCTGGCCTTGACCGGATCATTGTGGTTCCGTACTTCCTTACGATGGGGATTCATCTGCGGCGTGATTTGCCGGGGCTGCTGGCGCGCGAAAGGGCGTCCCATCCGGGCGTTGAATTCCGGGTGACCGAGCCTCTCCAAGGGCATCCGCTCCTGCCCACGCTTCTCCTCGACCGGATTCGCGCCGCGGCGGAGAAGGGCGGCGCGAACAAGTGACCCCGGCGGTTCATCACGCAATTCTGCGTCGCACCTGGGGATCGAGCGCGCGCGCCCGGCACTTCGAATTCGAAATGGCCAACGGCCATCGGTTCGAATTCCACGCCGGGCAGTTTATTTCCCTACACCTCAACTCAAACGGCGAGCGTGTGGCGCGCCCTTACTCCATCGCGGCACGCCGTGCGGAGCACTGCTTTGAGTTGTGTGTGAACGTTTCGCCGCAGGAGCCGGAAGGCGATGCGTGGTTCCGAAGTTTGGGCGTGGGCGAGCGCGTGGAATTCACCGGCCCGTTCGGATCTTTTAAGCTGCGCCAACCGGCGATCGGGGTTTCCGCCTTCATCGCGACGGGCACGGGCATCGCACCCCTCCGGGCGATGGTTCATGAGCTCTACCGCACGCACAAGCCCGAAGAGACGTGGCTTATTTTCGGGGCGCGCCGCGAGGCGGACATCCTCTATCGGGAGGAGTTTGAAAATCTCGCACACGAAAATCCAACCCTCCACTTCATCCCCACGCTGAGCCGCTCGGAGCCCGGCTGGAAGGGTCACTGCGGCTACGTGCAGATCCAGATCAGGAAATATCTTACCGGAAAACAGGGATTGCACGCCTACGTCTGCGGGTCGCCAGCCATGGTGGAAGGAGTCCGCACCCTTCTCGAAACGATGGGCTACCCGCCCGAAGCGGTCAGCTTCGAAAGGTTCGAATAAGGCAGAAGGCGGAAATTGGAAAGCCGCAGGGGCTCTGCTTGCTGCACTCTTCTCCGAGGGCCGATGTAGCGCAGAGTTTTGCTTTTAAAACTCTGCGGCTTTTATATGAAATCATGAAAAGGCCTACAACGCCAGGGCGCGGCAAGCAGCGCCCCTACGGACGAGCCGAAATCTAAAATCCAAAATGCAACTGCCGCAGAGTTTTAACGACAAAACTCTGCGCTACATCTCCCGGCAATGCGGGCAGGTCCGCCAGCCAACAGGACAAACCGCAGAGTTTTAAAAGCAAAACTCTGCGCTACGACTTTGGTTAGGGGAGAACGTAGCGAATGTCGGCGTAAGCTTCGCTCAGGTTCGCGTTCTTCGGATTTCCCGCGGCCACGTACCACGGGGCGCGGGTGAGGTAAGAATATTGAGGGATGAGCTGAAGCGCGCCGTAGCGCGCATTCTTCCAGAATGTTTGAATAATTCCGAACGTGCCCTCCTGGATGGCGCGGTTAGCCGCAGAGGACGAGCCCGGGAATCCATAGCCCACGTAAGTTGGGGCGCCACCCGTCGTCGAGGGAACCACGCTATAGTTGCGGCCAAAGAATGAGCCGCCGTAGTAACCGTAGAACATGGTGTTGTGCGTTGCCTGGAATTCGAACCCGCCGATCCCGGCTTCACTGCGCACCAGCGAGGCTTTGCTGTCCGGACGGACGATGAAGTCCGGCCCCAGTCCGTAGAGATAACGCCCGCCGCCATCGCTATAGAACGAGGTTGCGAAAAGGCGGAAATTCTTGAAGAGCTCGAAGTTGGCGTTGATTGAGCCGCCGTCACCCTCGATTGTCGAAGTGCTGTTTGTGGCAGCGTTGTAGGTCTTGAAGGAAGAAAGCAGACCCGCGAGCTCGAGGTGCGCATGACGCCCGCTGAGGTTGCCGTCAAAGGCCAGCTTACCGATGACGTCCGGGAATAGGTTGGGAGTGGACGTGTTTGATCCCGTGCTCACCTGACTTGAGTTGAAACCGCTCGGGAGCACTACGGCGCCACCCACGTACTGCTCGGGGTTTTCCAGCGAAAGGGCGGCGGTGACGTTGGGGTTTGCGTGATAAACCAAGCGGAACTGAAGCTGGCGCGACCACGTCAGCCCCACTTGGTAATTCGTATCCATATCCTGCGTGTAGAAGAGATTCGAAGGCATGGGGGAAATGCCTTGGCGCCCAGGCGTCAGCAAGCTCCAGGATTGGCCGGCCAGGAACTCAAACTTTCCGCGTGTCAGATCCACCCAATAAAGGCGCAGGCGCAGGCTGTCACTGTTGCTGGTGACAAACGCGTTGGCGGGCTGCGCTCCCAAGAAGTCAGTCTCCATGTAACCGCGCACCTTATTGGCGCCAAACTGGCTGTCATATTGCAAACCGAAACGAGAGTTTTGCGCGGAAAAGCGCGTTTCTGTCAGGTGTCCTTGCACGGTGTTCGAAAACGGGAGAGAGCCAAAAGACGCGCCGATGCCGCTGCCGAGATTGCGCGTGCGGAAGAAGGCCGTGGCATCTACAAAGCCAAAAGGGGTGAGCGTGGCATTGCCAATCTTGAGCGGGAGGGCTGGGATGGGGGAATTCGGAATTGTAGGATTCTGCTCGCGAGTCAGCGAAGTTGGCTCTGCCGAACCGGGCAGAACGGAAGGTGGCGCGATGCTTGCAAACAAGGGCTGGTTGCGCTGCGCTGATTGGGCTGCCCGTGCCGGCGCAGGGGGATTATTCTTTGCGGCCTGGGCAGGTTGCGCTGACGCCGCTGTTTTTACCGGCTGTTCCTCCGCCTTGATGAGGCGCTGCAATAGTTGCTGCTGGCGCGCGAGCGATTCCTCCATCTGCTCCATCTGCTTTTGCTGCGACTGAATCTGCTGCTTGAGCAGATTCACTTCGGTTTTCAGATCAGGGGCGCTGGCCGCGGATGATTGAGGTGTAGGCCGCGCCGCGGCCGCGCTGGCACCAGCACTTTGAGCGGCGAGCAAGGTTGGAGCGAAAATACAGACCACGATCAACATCCCGCATGAACGCGAGCTTCGGGTGTTTCTGTACATCATTAGTCTCCTCATTCCTGAATAGCCCCCCAACGCCGGGGCGAAGCAAAGCTCACTGCGAACAGGCCGTATAAGGATAGACGGCAACAAACCCATCATGGGGCTGTTGTGTTAAGCCTTGGTTAAAGACTGATGAATATTGTGTGAGGTTGTGATTTAGATAAGCGGGCGGGAACGTATGTAAAGGGCCTGTAATGCGCCGCGGTCGTTGGCCGCAACCCAAGGCGCTGTCATGCTGAGCGAAGCGAAGTATCTGCTTGTCTTAGCCCATCGAAAAAAGCAGATTCTTCGCTTCGCGCAGAATGACATATCCCAGAAAGTTTGCTAAAAAAACAAGAATTTATGACCGTGCAATACAGAGTTTTGCCGTTAAAACTCTGCGGCTTTTGTATGAAATTATGAAAAGGCCTACAACGCCAGGGCGCGGCAAGCAGCGCCCCTACGGGCGGCCCGAAATCTAAAATCCAAAATGCAACTGCCGCAGAGTTTTAACGACAAAACTCTGCGCTACATCTCCCGGCAATGCGGCAGGTCCGCCAACCAACAGGGTAAGCCGCAGAGTTTTAACGGCAAAACTCTGCGCTACACGCCCGGCGCGGCGGGCAGCGTCACGGTGAACGTTGCGCCTTTTCCAACTTGGCTTTCCACCTTCACGCTTCCGCCCATGCGCTCGATCACGTGCTTGACGATGGAAAGCCCCAGGCCGGTGCCGCCCACTTCGCGCGAGCGCGCCTTATCCACGCGATAGAACCGCTCAAAGATCCGCGAGAGGGCCTCGGAAGGGATGCCAATGCCGTTGTCGCTCACGGTGATCGACACGCTGCCTTCCGCGAACATCGTTGCCTCAAGGCGGACGGCGCCTCCGGGCCGGTTGAATTTCACGGCGTTGGTAACGAGGTTGATGAGGGCTTGTTCCAGGCGCACCCGGCTCCCGAGCACCTCGGCTTCCTCGACCTGGCCGCGCACCAGGCTGACCGCGCGAGCTTCTGCCTCCACCTCGACGGCGCGCAGCGCGGCATCCACTGCCGCCCGGATCGAAACGCGGTCTTGCTCGGGTTGGCCGCGCGCAGACTCAAGCTCGCTGAGTACCAGCAGGTCTGAAGCGATGTTATTCAGCCGGATGGAATGGTTCAGAATCACTTCAAGGAATTTGCGGTTCTGTTCCGGATCTTCAAGTCCGCCATCGAGCAGGGCCTCAGAGTAACCACGGATGGCGGTGAGCGGCGTTCGCAGCTCGTGAGAGACATTGGCCACAAAATCCTTGCGCACGCGTTCGAGCCGCTCGAGATCCGTGATGTCGTGCAGGATGGCGAGGGCGCCCGTGTGCGCGGGCCCCGCCAGGGGCGCGGCCTGCACTTCAAACACGCGGCCATCTGCGGCGGCCAGTTGGAGCGTTTGCCGCAAGGGCTCGTGCGTGGCTAGAACCTGGGCCAGCATTCCCGTCAGGCTCGGATCGCGCGCGAGGTCAAGCAGGGGCAGACGGGCAGGGAGCGGCAGGCGTGCGCCCACGAGGCGGGCAAACGAGTCGTTGCAGAAAATCACGCGCGAGTCATTGTCCACCGCCAGCACGCCTTCCACCATGCTCTTCAGGATGGCTTCGCGCCGCGCCGATTCGAGCTTGAGCTGTTCGAGCAAGCCCTGCCACTGGCCCGCGGCACGGCCCAACGACCGCGCTAGAGACCCCAACTCGTCTTCATTTTCCAACAAGGCGGGCGCCGCAGGTAATTGAGAATCCAGCAAATTTTCCGCGAACGCCTGCATCCGGTTGATACGCCGTATCAATGCGCGGGCGCTCGACCACGCGGCGGCAAAAGCGATTACGAGGGCAAAAACCAGCCCCGCCAGCAGCCAGAGATGAACGCCTGAATTCCGCAAATAGAGATTCAGAAACAAAAGTGCGGCAAGGGCTGGGAGGACGGCGCTCCAAAGGAATCTGCGGAAGATGGGGCTTTTCATTGTCATTCGAGGCGCCACGAGCAAAAGATCGCAAGGATTTTGGACTTCATCCGGCTGGTATGAGAATAACCCGGTTTGCGGCCCCACGGCGGGAGGATTATCTAACGATACTGGGTTAAGTCGTGTTACCGCTGTGTCAGGGCATGGCGTTAGCCATGCCGCGCGGTGCGCCTTCCCTTGATCCCTGGGGCGTTAGCCCCTGATGCCCTCAGCGGCTAAAGCCGTCGATCTTTTAGATCCTGGTTGGGCACGGCTAAAGCCGTGCCCTGACACGCCGCTATCGAACTTAACCTTGTAATGTTAGGGAGACATGGCCGTTGCGGCAAGGGCTTCCATGGTTGCCAAATCGCCCGCGCTCGCCGTGGGGTGAATGTGGATCAATTATTCCGGCGGGAGGCGGCCTTTAAGATCCGATCCTTTAAATGGTCCGGGTTCGGTGATGAGTTTGCGCGCGTGATCCACCTGGCCAAAAATATTCCAAAGCAACACGCCTCGCACCCGGCCTTGATCGAGGTAGTAGACGACGCCCTCGCGGAAGGGCGTCTTCCAATCCGCTAAAGTTTCGAGGCGCGCGTCCAGCTCGCCTACGGCCTCGAAGCCTAAATCGAAGAGGTCTGAGTAAAAGAAAGGAAGGTGGTGGTACGGAGAGGCTTTGCCGGCCATAGCCTCGCCCGCTGCCTGGCCCATAGTGTTGGCATTATCTTCGTGCTCGACGCGAATGCGCTTGCCGAGCGCCGGGTTGTGAAACTCCGCCACGTCTCCCGCCGCGTAAATATCCCGATGGCTTGTTTGAAGGTTTTCGTTCACCACGATGCCGTTGCCGATTTTCAATCCGGCAGCCTCGGCTAACGCCGTACTGGGCTGAATTCCGATACCCGCGGCTACGCCGTCCACTTCAATGTCGCGGCCGCTCGCGGTCTTCAACAGAAAGCTCTCGCCGTGCGCCTCCAGCCCCACAGCCGTTTCTCGCGGCAGCACGTCCACGTCTTTTTCCCGATAGAAGCCATTCAGGAACTGTGAAAGATCGCGCGGATAAATGCGGCCGCCGACGCCATCGTCAGGGAAAATCATGGTCACCCGCTGCCCATTCAGGGCTAGCGCCGCTGCCACTTCCCACCCGATGAATCCGCCGCCAATCACGGCAAAGCGTTTCCCTTTTCCGGTTAGCGTGCGAAGGCGTTGGTAATCATCGAAGGTGCGGTAGTAGATGATGTGATCGCCGCCAAAGGGCAGGCGGCGCACGCTGCCGCCGGTTGCGAGCAGCAGCTTATCGAATGTGTAGACTGTACCCTGATCGTCGGTCACCCGCCTGTCTTTGGCATGGAGCTGCTTTGCCTCGCGGCCCAGATGCAGCGCCACGCCGGGGCCTTGAGGCTTGCGCCAGACGCTCTCCACCGGATCACCTTTCCAGAGGCCTTTCGAAAGCGGCGGCCGGTTATATGGCGCATGAGGCTCCGCGCTGATGAGGCCGATGCTTCCGCTTGGATCCACCTGACGAATACCTTGAACCGCTGAATCCGCGGTCATTCCACCACCGACGATGAGGTATTTACTGTGAGGCATATTGAGGTCCTCCGCTTCCGCAATGACTCCCTGATTGTGCTGGCACTCTTACGAGTGTTCACCCATTATAGTCACATCTGCTGGCTCGCCGCTGTCTTCAGCGCCGAAGCAAGCCGGTGGGGACATTTGGACGGAACATTGTGCGATAATCTCCGTCAGAGCAAAGTAAGGCGCGAAAGGAGACACCCATGACTGCCCAAGACAAAGCGCTACGGGATCAAGTTGTAGACTTGCTCGGCGGCGGAAACGCACACACAGATTTCGAAAAGGCCACGGCCGGAATGCCTGAGAAACTGCGTGGCGCAAAACCGCCTGGCGCGCCGCACTCGCCCTGGCAAATCCTCGAACACCTCCGCATTGCTCAGTGGGATATCCTTGAATTCAGCCGCAATCCGAAACACTTATCCCCTGAGTGGCCCAGCGGTTACTGGCCTGACAGCGAAGCTCCCCCTGATAAGAAGGCATGGGAAAAGAGCGTCGCGGCGTTCCGTGCCGACCTCGAAACCATGAAGAAGCTCGTCGCCAAGCCGTCAACCGATCTGTACGCGAGCATTCCGTGGGGCGAGGGGCAGACGATTTTGCGCGAAGCCCTGCTGGTGGCCGACCACAACTCATATCATCTGGGCCAGTTGGTTTTAGTCCGGCGCCTTCTCGGGGCCTGGAAAGAGGCGTGAATGGCTAGCGCCATCCCCCGCCGAGCGCCTTATAAAGCTGCACGAGGGAGACCAGAAGGTTTCCGCGCGTCTGAGCCAGCGAAAGCTCGGAGTTCAGGAGCGTCCTTTGAGAATCCAGGACGTCGAGGTAGGTGGCCACGCCGTTGCTGTAGCGGATGTTGGCGAGGTTCATCGCCTTCTGCGCGGCGGCCACCAGCGCTTCCTCCGCGCTGCGCTGCTCGAGCGTCTTCTGGTAGGCGATCAGCGAATCGTCCACCTCACGGAAGGCTTCCTGAACGGTCTGTTGGTAGGTGATCAACGCCTCGCGCTGTTGGGCTTGGGTCACTTGGAGGTTGCTGCGCAGCCGCCCGGCGGTGAAGAGTGGGGCGGAAAGGTCCGCAGCCGTCTGCCAGATGGCGGCGGGTCCGCTGATGAATTTTGCAAGAATGCTGCTCTCGAATCCCCCGGAGCCCGTCAGCGCAATCTGAGGATAGAACTGCGCCTTGGCCACACCCACCTCAGCATAAGCAGCCTTGAGCTGGTCTTCCGCTTCCGTAACGTCCGGGCGGCGCTCCAAGAGCGTCGAGGGCAACCCTGCCGGAACGCTCAGTGGAAGGGGCTGCGCCGTCAGGGTTAGACCGCGCGGGATCGCTTCTGGATTGTGTCCCAGCAGAATGCTGATTGCGTCCTCTTGCTGGACAATCCGCTGCTCAAGCGCCGGAATGGTAGCCTGCGCGCTGTCAAGCTCGGTTTCCGCCTGGCGCACATCCAACTCTGACGCCACACCGCCTTCGAAGCGAATTCTGGTGAGCCGCACAGAATCCTGAAAGGATGCAACCGTCTGCCGGGTGATTTGCCGTTCGCGGTCAAGTTCGCACAACATGAAATAGGATTGGGCCACGGTACTCACCACGGAGATCTGCACGTTGTTGCGCGCTTCTTCCGTCGCCAGCAACTGTGCGCGGGCGGCAGCAGTTGCCTGGCGGTACTGACCCCAGAAATCTGCTTGATAAGAAACTTCAGGCTGGATCTGGTAGAGGGGCAATCCCACATGGAAGCTCGGTGGAAATGGGAAGGCGCCAACCCTTGAGAGCCGTTCCCTCTCCGCGCTAGCGCTGAGGTTGACCTGTGGAAACTGGTTGGAGCGCGTCACGCCGAGCGCCGCCCGCGATTGGTTCACCCGCTCAGCGGCAACCCGCAGATCCTTATTCTGATCCAGTGCGGTGTGGATAAGATCCTGCAGCACTGGGTCTTTAAACAGCGCCCACCACTGGAGTTGGCCGAGCGAGCTCATCGTGCCCGCCGGAGCGCGCCAACCCGCCGGCAGCGGCGCCTTGGGTTTCTGGTATTTGGGCCCTACCATGCACCCAGCGAGGAAGAGGATAAGTGATGTGAGGACAAACAACCGCTTCATCACCCCGCACCTCCCGGTGAGGGTGGATGAGGATCCCGTCCCGTTTCGGACGGACCGGCGAGTGCAAGCTGGCCATTAGCCTCATCATGCGGCGCCGCAATCAAAGCGGGCTTGCCACGCTCGCTCAAACCTTGAATGATGACGTAAAACACGGGAACAAAAAGCACGGCAAGAAGGGTGGCCGCGATCATGCCCGCAACCACCGATGTTCCCAGCGAATGCCGGCTATTGGAGCCCGCGCCGGTCGCGATGGCAAGAGGTAGCACGCCGAAGATGAACGCAAACGAAGTCATGAGGATAGGACGGAAGCGGACCCTGGCGCCCTCGACCGTGGCGTCGAACAACGAGAGACCGTGCTCGTGTCGAGTCTTTGCGAACTCGACGATCAGGATAGCGTTCTTGGCCGCCAGTCCCACCAGCACCACCAGACCGATTTGAGCATAGACATTGTTGTCGAGCCCGCGCAGCCAGGCGCCCACCAGCGCGCCAAAAATCCCGAGTGGTACTGCCAGGATAACCGCGATCGGAACCATCCAGCTTTCGTAGAGAGCGGCCAGAAAGAGAAAGACGAAAAGAACCGCCAGAATCAGGATGGAAACCACCTGCCCGTGGGTCTTGACTTCCTGATAGGACATCCCGGTCCATTCATACCCATATCCGGTGGGAAGGACCTTCCGCGCCGCATCTTCCATGGCGGAGATGGCCTGCCCTGAGCTATAGCCGGGCGCCGGAGCGCCATCGACCTCAACAGACTGGAAGAGATTGTAACGGGAGATCGCATCCGGTCCGTTTATGGGGTGTTGCGAGGTCAGCGTGCTCAGCGGAATCATCTGACGCGTGTTGCTTCGCACGTAATAATTGCCGATTTCCTGCGGGTTCGACCGGAACGGGGTTGCGGCCTGCAGCATAACGTGGTAAGTGCGGCCGAAGAGGTTAAAGTCATTGATATAAAGACCCCCCAGGTAAGTTTGCAGCGCATTGAAAACATCATTCAGCGGCACCCCGAGTGTGCTTACCTTGGCGCGGTTTACCTGGAGGCTGATTTGCGGCACATCGGCGCGAAAGCCGGTGAACACCGAGCCGATGGCCGGCTCCTTGCGCGCGGCCGCCATCAGTTGGTTGGCAATCTTCGCCAGGTTTTGGATGCTGCCGCCGCTCCGGTCCTGAAGCTCGAATTGAAATCCGCCGGTAGTTCCAAGGCCGTGAATCGGCGGAGGCGCAAAGCAGATGATGGATGCCTGGGGCATGGCGAAAAAGCGGCCCTGGGCGCCGCCCATAATCGAGTCAAGAGAAAGCCCGGGAGTGTTCCGTTCGCCCCAAGGCTTCAACATCACGAAAAGGGTCGCAACGTTGGAGTCATAAGTCCCGGAGACAAAACTGAAACCGCCGACGGCCACCACATCCTTGACGCCGGGCGTGGCTTTCAACGTGTCTTCCACGTGTTTTACCACCGCGGAGGTGCGGTCGAGCGACGCGCCATCCGGAAGCTGCACGTTGGTGAAGAAATAGCCCTGATCTTCGGGGGGCACGAAGCCGCTGGGGAGAACGCGGAGCAAGACGTAGATGACGCCGAAAATCACGACGAGGCTCACAACCACAACCGCCTTGCGCCGGATTAGCAGTTTCACGGAGCCTTCATAATCATGGCTCACGCGCCGGAACATGCGGTTGAATCCCTTGAAAAACAACCCCAACGGTCCGCGCTGCGCCGAGGCCGGCTTGAGCAGCAGGGCGCAGAGCGCGGGGCTCAGCGTCAGAGCCTGCAGCGCCGATAGCAGGACGGAAACGGCCAGGGTGAGCGCAAACTGCTTGTAGAGTTGGCCCGTGATCCCCCCCACAAAAGCTACCGGCACGAACACCGCGGACAAAACCAGAGCGATGGCGATGACAGGGCCGGAGACCTCGCTCATGGCTTTTTTGGCTGCTTCTTTGGGAGCCATGCCGTGCTCGTCGATATGAACCTGGCACGCCTCAACCACGACGATCGCGTCATCCACCACCAATCCGATGGCGAGCACCAGGCCGAAAAGCGTGAGGGTGTTGATCGAAAAACCCAGCAGGGTGAAAACGGCAAAGGCGCCCACCAGGGAGACCGGCACGGTGAGCGCGGGGATCAGGGTTGCGCGGAAACTCTGGAGAAAAACATAGACCACCAGGAAGACCAAGCCGAAGGTGAGCGCGAGCGTGAACAGCACTTCATGAATGGAAGCGTTCACGAAATCGGTGGTATCCAGAGGGATCTGATATTGAACCCCCGTGGGAAAGGTTGCGGAGAGCGTCTTCATCTCCGTGTGGACGTCTTTCGCAACGTCAAGGGCGTTGGCGCCCGGAAGCTGCAGGACGGCCAGGACCACCGTAGGAGTGCCGTTCAGGCGCGAGAAGGAGGTGTACTCCTCCGCGCCGAGTTCCACGCGGCCGATGTTCTTGAGGTGGACGAGTGATCCATCCGGGTTGGCCCGGACAATGATATTAGCGAACTCTGCCACGGAGGTAAGCCGGCCCTCCACGCGCACCGTGTACTGAAATTCCTGCCCCGGCGCCGAGGGTGGCGCGCCCACCGAACCGGCTGGCGCCTGAACGTTTTGCGCGCGGATGGCGTTGGCCACGTCCGTCGCGGTGATCGCCAACTGCGCCATTTTGTCTGGATTCAGCCAGACCCGCATGCCGTAACTGCGCTCGCCAAAAATCCCGACGCTTCCCACGCCGGGCAGCCGGGAGAGCGCGTCCACAATGTGGATCGTGGCGTAGTTGCTCAGGAAAGTTGCGTCGTAGGTATGGTCCGGTGAAGTCAACGTCACCAGCGCCACGAAGTTCACCGACTGTTTCTTGATGGAGATGCCCTGCCGGGTTACGTCCTGGGGAAGCTCGGGCTCGGCAAGCGAGATGCGGTTCTGAACGTCGACCGCGGCAAGGTCAGGATCCCTTGCGAGTTCGAAGGTCACGTTTAAAACCATCTGACCGGTGTTCGAGCTGGTGGATTGCATGTAGACCATGCCTTCAGCGCCGTTCACCTGTTCTTCAATCGGCGTGGCGACGGTCTCCTCCACCACCTGGGCGTCGGCCCCCGGATAGTTCGCCGTTACCTGCACCACGGGCAGCGCAATCTTCGGATACTGGGCGATGGGAAGACTTAGCATGGCCAGCAGCCCCGCCACGAAGATGACGATGGAAATAACAGCAGCGAAAATGGGGCGGTCAATGAAGAAGTTTACGAACATGGTCAGTAGTCAGTTGTCAGTTGTCCGTGGGACAGTCGTTGGTAGCAACACCCTCGAGACTGCAATCCTGAGCGAGCGCAGCGAAGGATCTGCTTTTCAATGTGCCAGCAACGCCAGCTTTGGTCGCAACGAACCACGGACAATCGTTTATTGCTCTTCTGGTTTTACCGGCATTCCCGGACGAACCTTCTGAAGACCTTGCACGATGACCTGCTCGCCAGCCTGAAGGCCGGTTTCAATAACGCGCAAGTTGCCTACGGTGTCGCCGGCCGTGACCGTGCGGAACTGCACCTGATCATCTTTGCCCACCACCAGCACGGACTGGACTCCCTGCACTTCCTGCACGGCCTGCGCCGGCACGAGTAAAGCATTGGGCTTTTCGTCCACCATCATCCGAACCTTTACAAAGAGCCCTGGTCTCAGCATTCCTCCCGGGTTGGAGAATTGAGCCCTGATGCTGAGCGTGCCCGTTGCCGGGTCGATCTGCGGCGCCACCATATTGATCCGGCCCTTGTAACGGTAAATGGAGTTGTCCCCAAGGATGATCTCAATGGAAGGAGGAGGCGCCGCGCGTCTCTTGGCGGTCCTGCTTTGGTACTCCAGATACATCGCTTCGCTGACGCTGAAGTTTACGTAGATAGGATTGATGCTGTAAATCGTATCCAGCAGGGTTGTGCCTTGTTGTACCAGCGCCCCCACCTTCATTTGCGCCTGGCCAATGCGGCCCGTAAGCGGGGCATAAATCTTGGTATAGCTTAAATTCAGGTCTGCTGAAGCCAATTGCGCTTTGGCAGCCTCCACGTTCGCCGCATCTTCCGCGGCTTGGGCGACCGCCGTATCAAGCTGTTCCTGGCTGATGGCGTGCTGCTGAACCAACGGCCGGTAGCGCGCCACATCCTGTCTGGATTTGACCAGCGCCGCCTCGCTCTGCGCCAAACTTGCCTTGGCCTTCAAGGCGGACGCTTCGTATTCGCGAGGATCAATGAGAAAAAGCAGTTGGCCTTTCTGTACGGTTGCGCCCTCAATAAATGAAATCTTTTCCAGAAAGCCCTCAACCTGAGACCGGATCTCCACCGTGTTGACGGCCGCGGTCTGACCTACGTATTCTCCGTAGATCGGCACCGTCTTTTGAATGACGGGCGCCACGATCACTACCGGAGGAGGGAATGCTCCCGGCTGTTTTTGATCTTTGCCGCGCGCCTTGCTGGAACAGGCAGGGAGCGAGAGTAATAAAAGGATACCCGCCCCGGCTGCCAAGAGGCGCCGGCTGGCGGCGCGAAAAGAACTTTTGTCTCGTTCTGCTATCAATAACACTCGGCCTCCTTCGAAAGCCGAACCGGAGCGCATTCGAACACGATTAACAGTCGGTCAGGTCGCTTGGCGACATCCGCGGAGCATGAGAATTCAGTCGGAAGGGCACGGCTTCAGCCGTGCCGTCGGACCATGCGTTTGACCTTCTTCCGCTGCGGCACGGGTAAAACCGTGCCCTTCCACTGTTTTGACCGGAATTTTCGGAATAGTCGGTCATGTCGTTTGGCGACACCCGCAAAGCACGAAAATAAGGCGTAGCGCCGATGCCGTGACCGCCACCGGTGCTACAGCCAGACGCCCTATCTTCAGTTAAGATGCAACAGACAGCCGGGAGTTACACCGGCGGCCCGACCTTCGAGATCGTTAAAAAACTGGGGCGCACGCTGCGCAGCGCGGGCGTGAGCCGCAAATGCAAGGCGGGGTGAGCATCAACGCATTTGAAACCCGTTTATGGAAGGCGCAGGCTCGCATTGTTTGACTCCAAGGGTTGCAAAACTTGATGCGAATGGGTCAAGTTTTCGTTGTCTCCCTCACCCGGCGCGACGGTGAGGGGTTACGCCTCGTCGGTCTGAGGCGAAGCCTCGTTAGTCATCGCCTTTCCCTCTCGCTGCTTTTGACACATTTAGGGTATTGGTTTGCCGTTTTATTCCAAACATTTTCGCTTCGCGCGAGCACGGCAGAATTCTAATTTAAAAGAAAAGATATAATACGGCCAGATAATATCCCTCCTAACCCCCACGCAAACCTAGCCGCACCGGTGGTATTGCTGCCCATTGAGATAACCACCGCGAGCAGCCAATTGAAACTGGCCCTAATCTTGCAATTGCAACTCTAGCAGGTCCGGTGGGTCAAGTCCCGGGAACCGGCCATGTCAAGACGGCATCTATCTCCTGCGAGCATAGGATTATGCCGCAAGAAAAGGAAGGATTATGAAGAGCCCCGAATTTCAGTACGCTGTCCTAGACTTAGTGCCGCTGGCCGAGGCCGTTCTCTGCGTGGATTGCGAGCGCATCTCCCAGCAAAGCAAGGGACACTCTTGCGCAGGATGTGGGAGTCCGAGTTTGATCAATTTGGCGGCCGTTCTAAACCCGGTGCACAAAGGCGGCGAGGTATCCCGTAGATCAATGATTTGCAGTGAATGAGCCGCAGGCGGTGTAGCGCAGAGTTTTGTGGTTAAAACTCTGCGGCTTTTCGTCCGGACCAGCCACAGGCCGCAGACCTGAAAAGCGCAGGTCTGCGCTACCCGCTTTTGATCGGACGGCGTGAAATGCCACAGAGTTTTAACCGCAGAACTTTGCGCTACATCTCAGGGCTCGGAGCGCTCAGCCTGTTCGCTTTCGAACATCACTTTTGCGAAAATGGACACTTAGGATTTCAGGATTTATCCCTCGGGAGAGACAACTGCTTTCTGATCTGCAAGTTAGAATTTGGAGAAGATTGGCAAGAAACGTGCGCTGTAGTGGGGGGAGTTGCCGGATAAGCCCGGCGAGCGCAATAAAGATGGAGCGTGCCGCTGGAGTTTCGATACTCATAGGTCTAAGCAAGGTTCGGGATTCAGAAAGGACCTGTAGCGCAGAGTTTTGCGTTTAAAACTCTGCGGGTTTTCCCATTTTAAATTTGCGATTTTTGGATCGGCGTAGGAGCGCTCCCTGCTGCGCCCCGAAATCCAAAACCCGGCGGTCAGGCAAGCAGTGCCTACTGTCGGCCGCGGCTACAAAAATGCCGCAGAGTTTTAAAAACAAAACTCTGCGCTACAAAGACCGAAGTTCGAGGTGGGAAGGAGGAGACGATCCCAATGGGCGCCCTATTCCAGGACCTGAAATTCGGCCTACGGATGCTCGGGAGGAATCCCGGCTTCACCGCCGTGGTCATCATCACGCTGGCGCTCGGCATCGGCGCGAACACGGCCATGTTCTCCATCGTCAACGCAATCTTTCTCCGCCCGCTCCCTTTTCCGCACGCAGACCGCATTTACGTCGTCGACCGCGTTGACAACCCAATCGGCGGTCATTCAATCTCACTGCCCATTTATCTCGCCTGGCAAAAGAAGCAGAAGCTGTTCGACCACCTGGCGCTTCTCGCGTGGTGGGGCGATTCAACTCTTACGGCCGGAGACCAGCCTGAGCGGATCCCCACAGCGGGCGCCACAACGGAATTGTTTTCTCTGCTGGGTGTGCATCCGGCGCTTGGCCGTGACTTTCTCCCGGAAGAGGGCCGGGCAGGCGGCGCGAACGTGGTGATCCTGAGCGATAGTTTGTGGCGAAGCCGGTTTGGCGCAGACAGAAATATCGTCGGACGGGCAATCACGCTCAACGATCAGCCCTACACCGTTGTGGGCATACTTCCGCACGGATTCCAGATCCCCATTCCGGGGATGCGCAACGCCGGGCTCTGGCTGCCCCTTCACATTCCACTGACGAGCAACAACCCGAGCTACGGAGGCATTCTTTGTCTCGGCTTGCTAAAGAACGGCGTGACCCCCGCACAAGCGGCAACCGCTCTCACGCCGTCGCTCGCGCGGCTGAGGCGCGAATTTCCCAAGATGTTTGGTCCGAACGAACAGGCGCATCTTGATCCATTGCGCAGTTTCCTGGCCGATTGGGCCGGCCCTGCGCCGTTGCTGCTATTCGGCGCGGTAGGACTCGTGTTACTCCTCGCGTGCGTGAACGTGGCGAATTTGGCGCTCGCCCGCTCCACTACGCGCCAGAGGGAAATCGCCATCCGCGCCGCCATCGGCGCCCGCCGCGGCCGCATCGTGCGGCAGCTTTTGACGGAGAGCGTTCTGCTCGCGCTGCTCGGCGGCGCGTTTGGCGTGTTCCTCTGTTACGCCAGCTTCAATTTCATTGTGGCGCTCGTGCCCGCGAACTTGCCGCGCGTCGGCGCTTTTCGGATGGACGGAAATGTTTTGCTCTTCGCGCTGCTGCTGAGCTTCATCACGGGTATCGTCTTTGGCCTCGCGCCGTCACTCACCGCAACCCGCGTGGACTTGAGCCGCTCGCTCAAGGAAGCGGACGCGCGTACCGGCTCCGCAGGCCGCACCAAGCTGCAAAGCGTGCTGGCGGCGAGCGAGGTGAGTATTTCGCTCGTGGTGTTGATCGGCGCGGC
>JBOGJX010000109.1:0-2784 GCA_050745285.1 Terriglobia bacterium | reverse complement strand
GGCTTTAGCCGCTGAGGGCATCAGGGGCTAACGCCCCAGGGATCAAGGGAAGGCGCACCGCGCGGCATGGCTAAAGCCATGCCCTGACACAGCGGTAACACGACTTAACCCAGTATCGGTAGTCGGTTGCTGAAAAAGTGTATAGCGGCTTTATGCCGCCACTGGCGCATTGAGAACGCTGGATTCATGGCGATGTAAAATCGCTGCTACGCTCCTCAAGCAGAGTTTTTTTGCAACCCATTGGGAGAGGCCGCGCGCCGCGCTGCATAATCCCGCGCGTAGAGTGCTAGAATTAGCAATAGGTTCCCTCCAGAGCCTGTTTTAAGCCTGCGCTCGGCGCGGAACCGGAAACGAGGTCGGCCATGGCCCAGCCTGAGAAAAGCGGAGCAAAAACCGCGAATCCCCCGAATAAACCGGTGATTGTTTCCGGGGAGGCGCTCGGCGCCCTCGAAGAGTCCATCCGGAAGGCCATTGCCTATCGTGCGTATGAGGTCTATCAATCGCGCGGGCGCGACCACGGAAACGACATGCAGGATTGGTTTACGGCCGAGAGTGAGTTAATCAAGCCCTCGGACGTCCAGATTAAAGATGCCGGCAGCCAGTTGAGCGTACGCGCGGGTGTACCGGGATTCGCTGCGGCGGATATCCAGATCGGCGTTTCCCCCCAACGGCTCATTATCTGGGGGCAGACCGCGCGGGCTGGATCGGCGGCTGGCAAGATGCAAATGCTAAGTGAGATCGACTTGCCTCTGCAGGTTGATCCAGCCAGTGCGTCAGCTACCGTGAGTGAAGAAGTCTTGCAAGTGCAAGCTGTCAAGGCAAAACCGGGCGCGTCGTAGGCGCGTTGCTCTGCGCCCAAAGCGGTAGCGGCGGGTTTACCCCGCCATTTGTGGCCGCATAAAGCCGCCCCTGCATCAAACTAAGACTATGATTTAATCCTCGATAGGTAGCCAGCCAATTAGTCCAGTCCAAATCAAGACTTTTACACCTATAAGGAAATCTTCGTGCTTCGCCGTTCCCTCCGCCAAATGGAAGAACACAGGAAGTACATGCGCATGGCCCTCCGCGAAGCGCGCCGGGCGAGTGCGGAAAACGAGGTGCCGGTGGGCGCCGTGATGGTTCACGAAGGGCGCGTCGTGGCCAGAGCGCACAACCGGCCCATCCGTTTGAACGATCCCACTGCCCACGCGGAAATTCTTGCTCTGCGGCGCGCGGCGAAGAAACTCGGCAACTACCGTCTGACGGGTTGTTCGCTGTATGTTACAATCGAGCCGTGCGCCATGTGTGCTGGAGCCATTATCCAGGCTCGAATCAGCCTGTTGATTTTTGGCGCGCGTGACGCGAAAGCTGGGGCATGCGGGTCAGCGTTGCGCGTGCTCAATCATTCCAAACTGAACCATCGGGTGAAGGTTTTGCGAGGCGTGCTCGCGGAGGATAGCGCGCTGCTGCTGCGCGAGTTTTTCGAGCGTCGCCGCCAGCACGTTGCTGAAAACGTGTAGTGGCGGCTTCATGCCGCCATGGGCACATTGAGACCCTGCGGCGATGTGAAACCGCCGCTACACTGCTTATGCGGGGTTCTTCAGCAGCCCAGCAAAGCCGCATCGCGGAGAGGTACCGAAGTGGTCATAACGGGGGCGCCTCGAAAGCGTCTTGCCTGCCAAAAGCGGGCCCGTGGGTTCGAATCCCACCCTCTCCGCCAATTTATCCCTTTTCGTTTCATTTAGTTAATAGGCCTCCTTTTTTTCGTGTACCCCTTATCGGTGCCTTCCTGGCGGCGCTAGATTGCGCTTTTCGTGCGGAGCAGTGAACGTAATAAGTGCACACCTCTCCGCCACAGACTACCGTACTCCCGCTAGTTTGAAAACGAACGCATAGGGGGCGGGCAGCTTGCCGGGATCGATGCGAGGTGTTTCAATGCGCATCTGGCCGTTCGAGAAGCGCGTCTTGAGCGCGCCATTCCAACCGAGTAATGTCGCGGAAACGGCGCCGGCCCGTTTGGGCTTGCTCAGACTCAGCTCAGACCCCGGCCACTCCAGGCAAATGGCATAAACCGCGCCGTCCTTCGCCGTGTACCAAATATTCTGTCCGTCGGATACAGCTCGCCACGGACGGGTTCCATAAATTGCCTCACCGTTCGTCTTGAGCCACTGGCCCATTTGGAGCAGCCTTTCCTGCATCATGACGGGGACGCGGCCGTCAGCGGTAGGGCCGATGTCCAGCAAAAGGTTGCCGCCCTGGCTTACCGTCTTTACAAGCAGCGCGACGAGTTGGAAAGGCGTTTTGTAATCCTGAGCGTCCTCGTTCCGGTTGTATCCGAAGGAGGCGCCAAGGCCCTGGCACTCTTCCCACTTGTGCACTCCGGTGTAATCCGCCAGCTCTCCATGCGCCTTCCCATATTCAGACGTGTAAAAGCCTCCGTCCTTGCCCCGCGTTTCGCTGCCCCAACGGTCATCGACGGCCACGTAGTCCTTTACCGGCGAATCGTTGAACAGCCACGCGAGAAACTGCGTGCTCTTCCACGCGCTGCTTGGCTTCTCCCACTCACCGTCCGTCCAGAGGATGGCCGGATGATAGCGGTTCACGACATCCTTCATCTGAGGAATCATGATCTCGTCCACGTAGCGATTGACATCGTGGAGATAGTAGGGGTTGTACCACTCGTAGAGCGAGTAATAGAGGCCCATCTTCAAACCTTGCTTGCGGACGGAGGCGCTGAGCTCCCCGACCAGATCCTGATGTGGGCCGATATCGACGCTATTCCAGTTCCAGCTCTCGGCGCTCGGC
>JBOGJX010000108.1:0-16279 GCA_050745285.1 Terriglobia bacterium | reverse complement strand
GTGCTTCCCGTCGCGAGCCGGGTGAGAGGGCATTGGCCAAACTTTTCAGAGCAGGATTGCGAATTATAGGGACGCCTTTTGCTGTAGCGGCGTTCTCTTAACGCCGGAAAGCCGGCGGCGGGACGCCGCCGCGACAACTGCAAACATCCGCCAAGTTACGTTATTTCCTACAGCTCTAACGTTTCGCGGGTCTCAAAGCGGAACCCGAATTCCCGATACGGAACCTCATCTATATGGGTTTTGCTCCTCTGCCCCCGCGGTCGGGTGCGGACGGCGCGCCGGAATTCCGCGTCTTTCTCCGCAATAGCCAGCGTTCTGACCCGCACCTCACGGCCTCCTCCGTCCTATCCCCTGCGGCGCCGTAGCCGATTAGAATTGATTAGAAATCGAAGTGACCACGCTCCAACCGGTTGAATTTTCAATGAACTTCTGGTCTTCCATCGACCCATGGGTCTGAACGCCCAGTCTGGTCAAGCACCGCAACGTCCTTCGACTATAGCGCACATTAATCCTTTCTCACCGATGGTCTGGTGGCCGCTTACGTAGTCCGCCCGGCAGGTTCCGGCGTGTTGGCACGCCGCGTGCTTTATTCAATAGCGCGCAGGGCAATTCAGAAATCAAGCGGACCGCACAAGCTGGCGCTGAAACAAGGTTTCACGCCTCAGCGGTCGTGTGCCCAAGCGCGCAAGCGAGCGATCGAGCCAGTAACGCTCGCCCAATTTAGCGAAGAGAGAGGGGTTCTCCAATGTCAACTTATGGCAGCACCGCCCAGAGGCAATCGCAGAGCACAGCTTCTACCCCGCGAGCCCGCCGTACCAATTTGAGTGCGCATAAGGCGGCGAAGATTCATCCGGCCGCGGCGCCGCGGCCTCGCTCACTGCGCGCTCCTTCGCACGCCTGCCCCCGTCGTGATGAACTGGCGGTGACGCTGCTCTCCCTGGTTAGGCGCGTGGCTTTCGAAATGAGGGAGAGGCTGCCCCAACATGTGGAGGTGGACGACCTGGCAGGGGCGGGCGTCGTGGGGCTGTTGGATGCCGTCCGGAAGTTCGATGTCCGCAAACACGTGAAGATCGAAACCTACGCGCGGCACCGCATCCGGGGCGCCATCCTTGATAGCTTGCGCGAGATGGATACCGCTTCCCGAGACATGCGGCGGAAGAACAAAGCGGCGGAAAGGCTCTACCACGAGCTTCACATTAAGCTCGGGCGCGCCGTCACGGATGAAGAAATGGCTGCCGCGATGGGCATCAGTTTAAAAAGATGGTATCGCACGGTCGAGGAGCTGAACAGCGTGGGGTCGGACTGGATGAGGCCGAATCAGATTCCGGAGGTCTCCAGGGTTGACGAAGCGAACCTTCCCGCGGACGACCGCGACAACGCGTTTGATCTCTGCTACCGGCGCGAGCAGAGGGACATTCTCACCAAAGCCTCATCCGCGCTTCCCGAGCGGGAGCGGATGGTGATCTCGCTCTATTACGGGCAGGAACTGACGATGAACCAGATCGGCGAGGCGCTGAAGATCGATGAATCGCGCGTCTCACAAATCCACAGCGCTGCGATTTTGCACCTTCGTACCAAAGTGCGGAAAATGCTGAGCCTGGGACAGGAAGGCCTGCCACCAGCGTTCATCGCCGCCCGCGCCGCCACGCCCATCGAGAAGGCATATTGACGGATTTCATCGCCGCTGGCGTCCTGTGGCATGAGCCATTTCTCCTCGTCCTGGGGACGACCTACCCCCCTACGCAGGGCCTGTTCATCCGGCCCTGCGCCTTCCTTCCGTATCCCTCCCCTGGCAGGTTACTGAGAAACATGTAGCGGCGGCTTCATGCCGCTCGCCGGCTTTGTAAAGAGGTCTGTCGCGCCACGGCTGATATCCAGAATTTCCCAACGAAGTACTAGACAGATAGGTATCAATACGGTAAATTAGTAAGTTGTAATAAGTTGATTACGACATGCCCGAACCTATAACCGATGGAGGTTTGGGAAGTTGTTCCGCGTTGGGCTCATTCCTGCGGAGTGATGGATTCCATGCGACGAAGGGGCAACAGACCGCCGCCCGAAGCTAACCAGGAGGTGAAATCTTTGATGAGATCGGAAATAGGTTGCAAGGCGCTACTTTTGAACCTGATGCTTCCGGTCATGCCTTATCGTTTGTCGTTCAGCGATAGAGTGCGCATGCGCCGGCTTGATATTGCTGCGCTCGCGACCCTCCTACTATGCGATATCTGTATTCTGTGGCTTATCCGGATGAAACGGAAAAGGGAGGAGAAATCCCTTTCCTGGGTAACATGGAAAGATGGCCCTCCCGTTCGGTCCGATGACCATACCGCGGCCAACCGCGCCCTTCTGCAATGGGGCGTTCTCGCCGCCGCAGGGCTGTTGGGGGCGAGCTATAGTTGGATCACAAATCATTGGATCATTTTGCCCGTTTTCCTAGCAGGTGGATATTGGGCCGGTTGGAGAGCACAGAAGTTGTTGCGGCATTAACTGAGCATCCCTGCCATTGACGGTCGCCACCCCGGCGGCCACTCGGCCACACCGTCCCAACCTGGAGGATCCCCCTTTCCCAAACCCCATGGTATTTTTCACACAAGTCTCCACGTCTCTGTCAGTATAGTGTGGGGCCTGTTCCAAAAACATTCGCATCACGAATTGTAGGGGCATGCCATGGCGTGCCCTAGGGCGCGGCAAGCAGCGCCCCTACGTTATTTTCATGCCAGGAGGCGTGCGCAGGCGCTGGTGTCTGTCATGGAAAAGCCGCAACCGGTCAATCGCCTGGTGATTCTTGGACGGCCGAATGTCGGCAAGTCCACGCTCTTTAACCGTATTTGCGGCCGCCGCCGATCCCTGGTCGGCAACGAGCCCGGCATGACGCGTGACCGCATCTATGCCCCGGCAGAGTGGTGCGGGAAGACGTTTGAGGTGATTGACACTGGCGGGCTGGCTCTGGATGATAGCGATTTGATCGCTACGGGGATTTTCAGCCAGGCCCAAACGGCGATGGGGGAAGCCAGCCAATGGCTTCTTGTGGTGGATGGCCAAACGGGACTGACCTCCCTTGATGAGGAATTAGCTTCCCGGCTCAGGCGCGAAGGCAAGCCAATGACCCTGGTGGTCAATAAGATCGACTCGAACCAGGCTGAAGCCTTGACGCCGGATTTTTACCGCCTTGGCATTCCCGACATCTTCCCCGTCTCCTCGGAACACGCCCGCGGCATCGACGATCTCCTCGAACACGTTACGCGGGACTTCCTGCCCACGGAGGAGCCGAGCGGCGAAACAGACCGCGCCATCCGCGTGGCGATTATCGGGCGGCCGAACGTGGGCAAGTCCACGCTGCTGAACCAACTTACCGGTGAGGAACGTTCGATTGTGACTCCCGTGGCGGGCACGACGCGGGACGCGGTGGATGCGGAGATCGAGGCTAACGGCCACCACTTTCTTTTCATCGACACCGCTGGAATCAGGCGCAAAGGGAAGACGCGCCTGATGGCAGAAAAGCTGAGCGTGATTCAGGCTCGCAAGCACCTTGAGCGCTCCGACGTCGCCATTCTGCTGCTTGACGCCACAGAAGGCGTGATGGCGCTTGACACGCATATTGGCGGCTACGCGCACGAAAGCCGCCGCTCGGTCATCGTGGTGGTCAATAAATGGGACGCCATCGAGAAGGGACCCACCACGACGCAAGACTACACGCGCATGGTCCGCGACCGCTTGAAATATCTTAGTTATGCGCCGGTAGTTTTCCTTTCCGCACTCAAAGGCCAGCGCGTTCCGCGACTGCTGGAGACGGTGGTCGAGGTGGCGGCCGCGCGCCGGAAGCGGGTGGGCACGGCAGAGATGAATCGCTTCCTTGAGACGCTGGATTTTGATCGCGCCCCAAGCCCCGCCGGAAGGCGGTTGCGGCTCTACTATCTTACCCAGGCCGCTATCGCCCCGCCTCTCTTCGTCGCCTTTACCAATCGCCGCGGACCACTCTATTTTTCGGTTGAGCGCTACCTCGAAAACCGGATTCGCGAGCAGTTCGGTTTCCTGGGCACGCCGATCGTCATTCAAGCCCGGCTCAGAGGCAACAAGTAGAGGCTTTTACCCGCGAGCTATCCCGCGTTTTTTTGACAACGGGTCATGCCGCTTGGCGACACGCGCAAAGCATGGAAGAGATCCGGAAGGGCATGGCTTTAGCCATGCCGCCCGGAAGCCGCTATTTACACTCTCCCGCTGTGGCGACGGGCGGTCCGCCCATCGCCGCAGCGGGAGACAGCAAGAATGGGGGGAGCACGTTCGGGCACGGGCGAAACCGTGCCCTTCCCCCCTCTTAACCGGACATGCGAATGCTATACTGACGGCAGATATTATAAACGCCGGGCCAGGCTTGGCCGGATGATGTGAATCCAGCCTGGCCGCCCGGAGAAAGATGGTGGGTTTTATGTCCTGGGAAATGGGTGCGGTGCGCACGCTTCTTGTCGCCATTCTTGCCGCCGCTTCGTACCACTTGCGTCCCTTTCACTTGTCATCCCTTCCGGCCGTTCTGCTGGGCGCTTTGCTGGGCATTGTTCTCGTGGGTTGTGAGATCCGGCTGCAGTCCATCAGCATCACTCGTTTGATTGGCGCAGCGGTTGGATTGACGGTGGGCATCCTTGCGGCTCTCATGGTAAGCCATCTGCTCAGCCTTACCTCGGTTGAAAAGCATTCGCTCTCATACATTCAAGTTGCACTGCTGATTTTCCTGGCGTATCTCGGTTTGGTGATCGGAGCTATCAAGGGCCAGATGATAAACCCCTCGATACTTGGCGAACTCTTTACCGGCGATGCGCCCGGCGCGAAGACCCGCAAGCTTCTCGATACCAGTGTGATTATCGACGGGCGGATTTGCGACGTCTGCGAGACGGGTTTCGTGGAAGGGGTGCTCGTCATTCCGCAGTTTGTCCTGCGCGAGCTGCAACTGGTGGCCGACTCCTCCGATTCACTCAAGCGCAACCGCGGCCGCCGGGGGCTCGATATCCTGCAGCGAATTCAGAAGATGAGCTCCGTCCAGGTCCAGATCGTCGAAGACGATTTCCCCAAGGTCCGGGGCGTGGACCTGAAGTTGATTGAGCTGGCCAAGCTCACCGATGCCAAGATTGTGACCAACGATTTCAATCTGAACAAGGTGGCTCAACTGCAAGGCGTGACGGTGCTGAATATCAATGACCTGGCCAATGCGCTGAAGCCGGTCGTCCTGCCGGGGGAGATCATGCGGGTCTTTATTCTGAAGGAGGGCAAGGAATACAACCAGGGCGTGGCTTATCTGGACGACGGCACGATGGTAGTGGTGGACAATGCCCGGAAAATGATCTCGAAGACCATCGACATTGCCGTGACGAGCGTCTTGCAGACCACGGCGGGCCGCATGATTTTTGGGCGCTACGATGACCGCGTGCGAGTCGAGCCGGTGCCCATTGCGCAATCGTCGTGAGGGCATATGAAAGAGTGTTTGGTCGCGCCATCGCGAGGACAGTCATTCCCGCGAAAGTGGGAATCCAAAAGTGCGCCCGTTACTCATGCATGGATTCCCGCTTTCGCGGGAATAGCTGCCGCGGAAATACGGATCGCAGACGCGGCAAAAATGTACCGTGTCTGCGCCACCCGCGCCGGGTGAGGGAAAACACGTAACTGTAATCACCCGGCGGTTTTTATTTATGAGCGCCATCGCCATCATCCCCGCGGCCGGAATCGGCACCCGCATGGGTCATGAGACCCCAAAACAGTTTCTCTCGCTCGATGGAATACCACTCTTTATCCACACGCTGAGAAAGTTCGCCGCTGCTCCTTCGTGCGGCGAGATCATTCTGGGAGTGCGGCGTGAGGAGATGGATCACGCCCAATTGGAGATCACCAAAGACGGGCTTCAAAATGCGGTACGAGTGGTGGAGGGCGGCGGCACGCGCCAGGAGACTGTGGCGCGCGCCCTGGCTCAGGCTTCTGCGTCCACGGAGGTCGTGTTAGTGCATGATGCCGTGCGTCCTTTCGTCACCCCTGACATGATTGCGCAGATCGTGGAAGCGGCCCGCCTCAACGGCGCGGCCATCTTCGCTGTTCCGAGCGTTGACACGGTAAAGCAGGTGGAGCAAGAGATGATCACGGGAACTATTCCCCGTGAACGCATTGCGTTGGCGCAAACGCCGCAGGCCTTCCGTTACGGCCTGCTCCGCGAGGCGTTTGACCGCGCTCTGGCGGATGGGTTCCAGGGTACGGATGAGTCAAGTCTTGTCGAACGGTTGGGCGTGAACGTGAAGGTGCTGATGGGATCTGACCGTAATATCAAGATCACTAAGCCCTCGGATTTGCCACTCGCCCGGCTCTTTCTTGTCCAGGAAAGCCAAAGCGATTAGGCAGGTTCGCTGTAGCGGCGCGGCGCTCGCCGTCGTGCCCTTTTGCCGTCGCCCCCGCGAAAGCGGGGGCCTTCATCGTGGATTCCCGCTTTCGCGGGAATGACAACCGCGGCGGGGATGCCGCAGCTGCGGTAGCGCTTAACTCTCATGCCGACCAGGAAAATCTCGCGCGGCCCCCTTTCAAGTTTCCGCATCGGTATTGGCAACGATCTGCACCGCCTGGTTGCGGGCCGAAAACTGATCCTGGGCGGAGTGCGGGTTCCATTTGAATTAGGACCCGCGGGCCACTCCGATGGAGATGTTCTTTCGCACGCCGTCTGCGATGCGCTGCTCGGCGCGGTGGGGCTGGGTGACATCGGCCGCCATTTCCCCGATACGTCCCCGGCCTGGCACAACCGGTCAAGCCTCACTTTCCTGCGGCGCGTCCGCGAAATGCTCAGCGAGGCCGGCTACCGGATCGTGAATGTTGACGTCACGATTGGTCTCGAGCGCCCCAAACTCGCGCCTCATGTCCCGGCCATCATCGAGAGGCTGGCGCGCGCCTTGAAAGTCTCTCCAAGCCAAGTGAGCGTGAAGGCAAAAACCGGAGAAGGAATTGACGCGGTGGGACGCGGGGAAGCGATTCGCGCCGACGCGGTGGCGCTGATTGAGCGGGCCAGTAAAGCCATATAGTAAGCGCCAGCGCCGCCGGGTAACCTTGAGGACGTTCGCATAGATTCGTAATTACCATATAGTGAATAGGGCGCGATTTAGCTTGAAATTCCGCCTCCAATCGGCTACTCTTATTTCATCCCCCCATGACAATTCCTATGCTTCAGATCTGTGCGTTACTTTGCGTCGAGTCGTGGGCAAATATTTCTGCGGGAGGTTGAATGATAAAATACGTGATTGGATTGGGAGTGGCAGCCGTCGTAGCGGTTTCCCCTCCGTCCCAGGCAGGCCAGCCTGCGTATCTTCCTTTTTGTACACGGATGGTGACGCAAGCAAGCTCACGGGATGGACTAGCCAGTTGGTACGGTGAAGAATTTCAGGGTGCTCCTACGGCCAGTGGGGAGGCGTACAATATGAACGCGCTGACGGCCGCCCACCCGGATCTGCCCTTGGGCACAAGAATCAGGGTAACCAACCTTAAAAACGACCGATCCCTTGTCCTTCGCATCAACGACCGCGGCCCATACATTCCAGGCCGCTTTCTGGATGTCTCGCGCGCGGCAGCCCGGCTGCTGGGATTCGCCGCGGCCGGCAAAGCCCACGTGCGCATTCAGGTCCTCCGGCTCCCCCATAGCAGCCGGTATCACCTAGTATGCCCCGGCGCCCGCTTTTTTTCCATGAATTGAATCCTGCTCCGCTGCCGCTTGGCGCTGTTTGTTCATATTTACGGTGACATGTTTTTTGTGCCCGTAATAACCCCTCACCCGGCCCGCTGGGCCACCCTCTCCCTTGAGAAGAGGGTGGCGCGGGGAAGCAGTGCTTCCCGCCGCGCCGGGTGAGGGAAAATGCGTAACTGCAATTGCGGAGTATGGAATTTTAAATTTGCAGATGCCGCGGGCGCCAGGAGACAGTCTTTTCCGCTTGCGCGGGAATGACAGCGCCCAACACCACAGCCACTCTTGGTTGCCGCCAAAGGCCGCGCTGTGCTACGCACTCAGCCCGGCGAGACTCGACAGGACCGGCCGGAGTTGCCGCAGCGTTTCTTCGAGCTTGCGCAATGCTTCACCGGCACAAGCCATGTCCTCATTCCGCGCGCCTTGTTCGAGCTCGCAAGCCGCCTCGAAGGCGAGCGCCGACCCGAAAGTCCCGACCGATCCCTTCAATGCGTGGGCCTGCGTGGAAACCTCTCGAGTATCGCGCCGGGCGACTGCCTGGCGGAGCGAGGCAAGGCGTTTCGGGTAGTCTTCAAGGAACAGCGCGGACATCTCGGCAAGAAGTCCGGCGTCGCCATCCATATGGTCTAGCGCCTTCTGCCGGTCCATAAGCATATCGGGCTCTGCGGCCGATGCGGTGTTGGCAGGTTTTATTTTAGCCGGTGTTTGCGCGCCCGGCGAGGTCAGCCGCTCCATGGCTTCGAAGAGCAGTTTGCTATGGACGGGCTTCGAGACATAATCGTCCATTCCGGCCGCCAGACACGCTTCGCGGTCGCCGGTCATGGCGCGAGCCGTCATGGCAATGATGGGCAGGCGCCCGCCCGTGATCCGCTCCCGTTCACGAATAGCGGCGGTGGCTTCGAGGCCGCCCATTTCAGGCATTTGGACATCCATCAGCACAAGATCAAATCGACTCTTGTCGAGGGCCGCCAACGCCTCGCGGCCGTTTCCGGCGATCACCACTCTATGGCCGCTCTTTTCGAGCAGGCGTTTCGCCAGCCGCTGGTTTACCGCGTTATCCTCGGCCAACAGAACGCGCAGACTTTTCCCCTCTTCCCTCAGTGAGTGGCAGGTGACAAGGGCCGGAATCCTGGCATCCCGATGTGTCTTTCCCAGCACCTTAAGAATGGTCTCGCGCAGCTCGGACTTGCGAACGGGTTTAGTCAAATAGGCCGCGACGCCCAAGCTGCGGCATCGGGCCGCATCGCCACGCTTGCCGGAAGAGGTTAACATCATAATCATGGGCATGGTTCCGCGCAGCTCGGGATTGTTTTGGATCTTTCCGGCGAGCGCAAACCCATCCATCAGCGGCATCTGGGCATCGGTCAGCACAATGCAGAACGGCTCGGAGCGTCTGGCGGCCTGGGAAATTGCTTCGAGCGCAGCCTTCGCATCATCCGCAACGCTTGGCTTCATGCCCCAACCAGCCAGCGCCTCCTGCAGGATGCGGCGGTTCGTTGGGTTGTCATCCACCACCAGCGCGGGAAGCCCTTCGAGGTCCGCGGGGAGCGCGCCGGCCTGTCCCGAAGTGAGGCTTGCCGGCGTGTCAAATTGTACCGTGAAGTGAAATGTGCTGCCCCGGCGCTCTTCGCTTTCCACCCAGATGCGGCCTCGCATCAGACGCACGAGCCGCGATGAAATGGTGAGGCCCAACCCCGTGCCTCCGTACCGCCGCGTGGTTGAAGTATCGGCCTGAGAGAACGCATCAAAGATGAGTTTCTGCTTGTTCATGGGAATTCCGATACCGGTATCACAAACCGAAAAATGCAGCAAGAAACCCGATTCGCTTTCGGAGTCCGTCTCGACCCGCAGCCCCACCTCTCCCTGCTGGGTGAATTTGATGGCGTTTCCGGCCAGATTTACCACAATTTGGCGCAATCGGGTAGGATCCCCCCGGACGATTTCGGGCACGCCGGACTGAACGTCACAAACCAGCTCCAACCCTTTCTCGTGCGCTTTCGGCCCGAGCGTCTGGGCCGTTTCTTCCAGACTGTCACGAAGATTGAAATCAATGGCGTCGAGGTCGAGTTTTCCTGCCTCGATCTTAGAGAAATCAAGGATGTCATTGATCACCGTCAACAAAGAATCCGATGAAGCTTTAACCATGTTGAGGTACTGGCGCTGTTCGGCCGTCAGGTTGGTATCGAGCGCCAGCTCCGTCATTCCAATCACGCCGTTCATGGGTGTGCGGATTTCATGACTCATGTTGGCAAGGAATTCGCTCTTGGCGCGGCTGGCTTCCTCGGCCCGGTCCTTGGCTTCGAGGAGTTGTGAATTCAGCTTGGTCAACTCAGCGGTTCGCGCGGCAACCTCTTCTTCCAGATGGTTGCGGTGTTGCTTTAGCTCCTCGTCGCGCAGCTCGATCTGCTTCAGCATTTCGTTGAACTGGTCCGTCAGCCGTCCCAGCTCATCTTCACTTCTCTTTACCGCCCGGATCGAGTAGTTCTTCTCCAGAGAAACAACCCTCGCTGTCGCAGCCAAGTGCAATACGGGGTCCGAAATCACGTGTTGAAGCCTGGAGGAAAGGAAAAACGCCAGGACCGAGGCGCCAGCGAGAATGATGAGCAGGATACCGGCAAATCGCTTCAGGCGGGCGTCAATCTGGCCCAGGTCCGATTGCAGATAGACAATTCCAATCGGCTGGCCTCCCAGCACAACGCTGTGGAACAAGATCAGGCTGTCCGCTTCGAAACGGACCTCATCGGCATGGGGGCGGGGAGCCTCGAACTTCTGCGTTGCACCGGGCCGCCGGTAACACGCCAAAACCTTGCCACTGCCATAATAGACACACGCGGTCATGATGTGCGGCTTGGCCTGCAATGAAGAAAGGAGCTCCTTCGTGGCGTTCTGATCTCCAAAGGTGAGCGCGGCCGTGCTGTTCGAGCCGATCATCGTTCCCAACGTTTCAAGGTCGCGTCGCAAGGATTCCCGGTACATGACCAGGTCGTAAGTGAAGAACGCCAACGACGAGGTCAACAGAGCTGCGCCTACGACCAACATGATGATGATCTGCAGTTTGTGCTTGATCGAAAGATCCCTGGACGAGGACATCTTCTTTTCCTGTACCGGTGCGGCGGCCAAAGTAGCGCAGAGTTTTGCTTTTAAAACTCTGCGGCTTTTTTGTAGCGGCGGCGTCCCGCCGCAGCGGGTAAACTCCGAGCGCCGCTACGGCGAAGGGCGCCACGATAATTTGTAATCCTATTCCGAAAATAGCCAAATGCCGTGTTGAAAATAAATGGGCTGCGACATTTCAATGTGTGCTGCTGCCCGGAAAGCCTTTGGCTTTCCGGGCAGCAAGCGGTGTAGTCGCTGAACAAACCCCGTCGATCTGAGACGAAGCCTCGTTAGTCGTTCACAATTTTTGCCAAACCGAGAAGCTTCGAACTCATGCTGACTCCGGCTTCGAGGGCGGCCTTGTTATTGATCTCGAAATGGACCCTGTTCTCTTCCATAAACAAGTTGATCATGACCCCTTGCTTGGCAAAGCCGTCAGTATCACCAACCGTCAAAACGCCGGAGGTTCCCAGGCTATCCAGAATTGCCTTGAGATGCGTGCGTTCCGAGCGGCTGATAAAAACGATCTGGCACGACTTCACCGCTTCGACGCCAGTCATGTACTTTACGGAAAACGAACGCCCATTGAGGATCTTGCCGGTGACCACCCGGTCGAGCGCATCACCAAACGGGTTGCGGCCTAACACGCAGATCGTGACAGGAGAATTCTGGGTCTTGAACGCGCCCGCAGGCCATGAAACGAATTTGGAAAAATCGTAGAGAAATGCCGCCTTTACATCGTATTCACTCACTTCCTGGGAGTGCGCCCCTGCCGCGCCCACGATCAGGATCGAGAAGGCCAGCCCCAATAAGACAGGCCAGAGCCTGGTAGCGTCCGGCCTTGTCCTGGGAAGTTGGCCGCCTGGACCGCCTCTGCCCATGAAAGTTGACGCCCAGGGTTCCACCCATTTTAGCCTGCGAGCTAAAAACGCCATGTGATCTTGCCATAAACGCTTCGCGGTATTTCTGTGGGCAGAATTATATCTTCGGGACCGTTGAACTCGAGATGGCGCGGGTTGAGCAGATTCTGGCCTGCGACGCTCAGGTCGAGAGACTCTCCGGCATGCCAGGTCAATTGAGTATCGAGCCGTGTGTAGGCGCCCACGCTCTGGCCCACCAACCGGTCCACGTAATAGACATTCGTGTCGAACTCGAACCGGTGTGGCAAGTCGACGCCGGATCGAAGCTGAAGCTGATGCCGGGGATTATCTCCGATGCCTGCGAAAATTGGAGAAATGCCGGCGGGGAGCACCACCTGGTGCAAAGCGCCATCGAAAGACGCGTACCCTGGGTGAATCGACCAGCGCTTGGTAATCTCCAAATTCAGCGAGGCCTCCACGCCGTAGGTTCTTCCATAAAGGTTATTGACGATATTCAGAGGAATGGTGAGATACGGGGGAAAGCTATTCGTCGCAAGATAGGGCTGGCCGGGCAAAGAGCTGCGGAGATTGTCGTAGACGTTGTAATAGGTTGCGACATCAAGCGAGATTTTCTTGCTGGCCTGGCCGCGGTATCCAACTTCATAGGCAAGGAGGTCCTCTGAAATAAAATTGGGATTCCCAAGGGCGTAGACAAGCGTTGGCAACCCGCCAGGCCCTGGAAAGCCCGCGAAGTTGACCCTCGAGTTGTCGTCCGCCGGGGATGGAGTCCTCGTTGCGCGCGAGACCGCGGCCCAAACCGTGTTACGAGGTGTGGGCTGCCAAAGTAGTTTGGCGCTCGGCTCTACCTCGAAACCGGTGAAGTCATTGTGCTCGAGTTTCGAGCCGAGTGTCAGCCAGACTCGATTGTGTACGACCTCAATTTCGTCCTGAACGAAGGCGTTATATAGATTGGTGTCTGTGTCCGCAGGGCTAAACGCAATGCGCATGCCCCCGGCCGTCACCAAGGCGTTGCGCCGGTAACCAAATCCCCAGACCACGTCGTTCCGCGCGCCCACCGCAATGTTATGCTGGAATTCAAGATCGAACGTATCGCGTCTTAAGGCGATCGATGTGTTCTGCATTTGAACGCGCTCGAAATACATCTGCAATTGGGTTTGTGAACCGCCTCGAAGCGTGTGCTTCCACAGCCCGAGAAGGGCTTGTCCATTAAGATCGAGAACGTCATTAAATGCGCCAAAATTGAACGGGGAAAGTGAAGTAACACCTCTCCAGAGGTCGCCCGCGCCGCCGCCGTAGCCACTTCCTTCAAACATGAGGGCGTCTCGATGGGATAAATCCCAGTCTGAACGAAAACCTCCTCGGGTGAGGTTCCAACCGTCCGCCGAGTGCTGCCCGGAGGGGTTAACGAAACTATTCCGCTCAAAATACTTTCCGTACGCTCTGTAAGATCCTTTCTTCCCCAGAGTTCCTCCGTATTGAATCGTGGCGAAAGGACCCTCCTCGGTCCCCCAACCGCTACTTAGCAAGCCGCCATGCGTTTCCTTCGAGCTTTTGGTGATGATATTGATCACGCCGTTGACAGCGTTCGCGCCCCAAACCGTGGCTCCGGGACCGCGGATGACCTCAATACGATCAATGTCCTCCAGCGGCAAATCCTGCACGTTCCAAAAGACGCCCGAGAACAGGGGATCATAAACCGTCCTGCCATCAATCAGAACGAGCATCTTGTCCGCGAATTCGCTGTTGAATCCGCGCGAAGAAATGGCCCACGTGTTGGCATTGATTTGTGCCACATCGAGGCCCGGAACCATGCGCAGCAGGTCCGGTATGTTGGTGGCCCCCGAACGCCGGATATCGTCCTGGGTGATCACGTAGATAGCCGCCGCGACGCGGGAAAGTTTCTCCTTCTTCTTTGAAGCGGAGGTCACCTCCACATTCATCAGTTGCTCGAGGCTGGCATTTGATAGGTCAGGTGATTGGGCTTCCGATTGAGCGGCACACGGGTTGGCTATGAAGAGGAAAACGGCGAGAGCTGGACCTAAGACATATAGGCGGAGCCTCCAACGACACGTTGCTGAGCGTCTGGACCGCCAGGATGGTGGAAGAATGGCGCTGCCGCGCCGGTCATCGCCGAGAAGGGCCACCGCTGCGCCGGTCTTTCGCCAAACCTTCATGCAACCTCTCAGACGGGGTATGACTACATATGTAGTATATTATGAATATAGTTATAATATAGTCAACAATTAAGATTCTTCAAACCTAGAGTTGCAAAGCTTGATGTGAATGAGTCAAGTTTTTGGTTATGCCTTTGCGGCTCTGCCGCTTGCTGCGCGGGGAAGCCTGCGAAGATATGAAAAAAATGGTTGGCAAGCAAAAAACTTCACGCAAAGACGCAAAGGTCCGCAAAGAAACTAAATCGGATTTCTCACCCCGCTAGCCTACCGCAACAGGAGGGCAGGGTTTTAACCCTGCCGTAACAAGCGTTTCCACCGCTGTATCAGTCTCGCGCCATGAGCAGGCTGCGGATGCAGTCTGCTCATGGCGCGAGACGAACGATTAAAAGAAGACCTCGTCTGCGACAGGGTTGAAACCCTGCCCTTCCGTTGCAGCCATGATGCTGGTGAGAAATCCGGGTGAGTGAAGTACACACAAATAACTGAGCAATGAAGTAGCTCTTAGCGCGGGCGTCTTGTCGGCCAAAGCCGCCGGGACCGCGCCGCTACAATTGATTTGGTTTCAGGAGGTCTTTTCGGGGCGGAGGAGGGGAAAGAGAATCACGTCACGAATGGAGCGGCTATCGGTCAGGATCATGGTCAAGCGGTCGATGCCGATGCCTTCGCCGCCTGCCGGAGGCATGCCGTAGCTCAAGGCTCGGATGTAATCCTCGTCGATTGCGTGCGCGGAGAGATCGCCCTTCTCGCGCAGCATTTGCTGATAGTTGAAGCGGTCGCGCTGCTCGCGCGGATCATTCAGCTCGCTGAAGGCGTTCGCTACTTCCATGCCACCCATATACATCTCGAACCGCTCAACGTAGTTTGGGTCCTCCGGCTTTTGTTTCGAGAGCGGCGAGACTTCAAGCGGGTAATCCAGGATGAAGGTAGGTTGGATGAGGTTACGCTCGGCCACCGCCTCAAAGAGCTCGCCAAGGGCGCTGCCCGGTGCGGTCCCTTCTGCCGCGCCGACCGGTTGTTCTGCCGTCTTGTTAAACTGCTCGACCCAGCGGAAGACAGCCTTCGGCTCCGCGAAGTCCTCAACCTTCGGACCGTCGCCCGCGCTGGCCGGCCAATACTTCGCAATGGCTTCCTTCATCGTCAGGCGCTCGAAGCGCTCAAAAGAAATCGTATGGCCGTTGAATTCAAATTCGAGCTTCCCAAGCACAGCCTGCGCTATGTGCCGCAGCATCCGCTCGGTGAGGGCCATCATGTCCCGGTAATCCGCGTAGGCCTGGTAAAACTCCAGCATGGTGAATTCCGGATTGTGCTGAGTGGAGATGCCCTCATTGCGGAAGTTCCGGTTGATCTCGTAGACGCGATCGAGACCGCCGACGATAAGCCTCTTCAGGTAAAGCTCCGGGGCGACGCGCAGAAAGAGGTCGATATCGAGCGCGTTGTGATGGGTGACGAATGGCCGCGCCATGGCCCCGCCGGCGAGTGGCTGCATCATGGGCGTTTCCACCTCCGTGTAGCCTTCGGCGTCGAGGAAGTCCCGCAGCGCGCGCACCAAGCGGCTGCGGCGCTCGAAGACCCTCCTCACCTCATCATTAACCATCAGGTCGAGATAGCGCTGGCGGTAGCGGATCTCCACGTCCGAAAGACCATGCCATTTCTCGGGCATGGGCAGCAGCCCCTTGGCCAGAAAATAAAGGCGCTCGGCGTGCACGGTGAGCTCGCCCGTCCGCGTGCGGAAGAGATAGCCCCCGACGCCAATCACGTCCCCGATGTCAAGCAGCTTGAAGAGCTCGAAGTCGCGCTCGCCCACGGCATCCCGCCGTGCGTAGATTTGCAGCCGCATCCCGCCGCCCGCGAGGTGCGCGAAGCCCGCCTTACCGTGTGGCCGGATGGTCATCACGCGCCCCGCCACGCGCACCGCGACCCGCGGCGCAACGAGTTCCTCCGCCGTGCGCGGCGAGTATTCCACTACGACCTGCGGCAAAGTATGGGTGAATTCGAACTTGCGCGGGTAAGCCTCGAAACCCAGATCTCGAATGGCGTCGAGCTTCTTCTGGCGCTGAAGAACTAATTCATCCTGCTCATCGGCGTGCACCGTTCTACCCTCCATGTTAACATCCGGTCGTGTCGCTTTGCGGCGCCCAAAAAGCATGAAAAGAGATCCAGAAGGGCATGGCTTTAGCCGTGCCGTCCGGAACCGGCTACTTAACCCGGATTATTCAGGAAACGATTGGCACTCGCGGAAGGGCGGGGGTTTACCCCCGCCGAAAACGGCGGTTCCTTCGGTTTCCCCTTTCGTACCGCGAGCGGCTTGTTTAAAAAATCCGCACGCGGTAAGAAATGGGAAACCGAAGGAAACGCCCTTTTAAGCCGGGGTAAAAAACCCCCCAACCCCCCGTGCCAAAAGTTTAAATAATAAAAACGGTTCTGTATATTATAAA
>JBOGJX010000107.1:0-2463 GCA_050745285.1 Terriglobia bacterium | reverse complement strand
CGCATTGATGGTCCACGCGGGCTACACGGGTATCCTTACGGATATCCCCGTCGAAGTGGGCCAGCAGGTGAAGGCGGGGGACACGCTGGCGAAGGTCGTTGATCCAACCAAGCTCAAGGCTTCGCTTCAGATCGCTGAGACTCAGGCCAAGGATATTCAAATCGGTCAAACCGCCTCAATCGACACTCACAACGGAATTATTCCGGGCAAAGTGGTGCGCATCGACCCGGCTGTGGTCAACGGAACGGTCACGGTGGACGTTGCTTTGGAAGGCAAGCTACCTGATGGCGCGCGCCCCGACTTGAGCGTGGACGGCACCGTCCTGATCTCGCACCTCAATGACGTGCTCTACGTGGGACGGCCCGCCTTCGGCCAGGCTTACAGCACCGTCGGGCTTTTCAAGGAAGTCGATGGCGGCAAGGAAGCCGTGCGTGTGCAGGTGAAGCTTGGCGAAGCCTCGGTGAACGAAGTCCAGATTTTGCAAGGGCTCAACGAGGGTGACACGGTGATTCTTTCCGACATGTCGCGCTGGGATTCGTTCGACCGCATACGGCTGCAATAGGGGCTCGGGTTTCGAGGATAATTTGTAGCGCAGAGTTTCGCTTTTAAAACTCTGCGGCTTTTAATTCGCCAGCGCGAAATACCGCAGAGTTTTAAATGCAAAACTCTGCGCTACAGAGACCGAAGTTCGAGGTAGCGAGGAGGCGGCGATCACAATGGGCACTCTACTCCAGGATCTGAAATTTGGTTTGCGCATGCTCGCGCGGAATCCAGGCTTCACGGCGGTGGCCATCATTACGCTGGCGCTGGGCATTGGCGCAAACACGGCTATTTTCAGCGTGGTCGAAGGCGTGATGCTTGCTCCGCTGCCCTACGCTCACCCCAACCGCCTGCTGAAGGTCTACGAAAGCAATCCCCATTTCATCAAGATGTCGATTTCCTACCTTAATTTCAAGGATTGGCAGCGCGACGCCCGCTCGTTCGAATCCATGGCTGCCTATCGCTGGCAGGACTTCAATCTGGCAAGCCCTGGCACGCCGGCACACGTGAATGGGAAGACAGTTTCCGGTGGGTTCTTTTCCACTCTGGGCGTGAAGCTGCGCCTGGGCCGCGAGTTTTCCGCTCAGGAAGACCAGCAAGGCGGCGCGCCGGTCGCAATGATCAGCAATAGCCTTTGGCAAAAGCGCTTTGGCGGCAGTGCGGACGCGCTCGGAAGGGTCATGACCCTAAACGGCAAGGACTACATCGTAATCGGGGTGCTGCCGCAGGGATTTCGCTTTCGGGGTCATGGCGAGGTCTACACGCCGCTTGCCCAGGGCGACCCGATGATGCTTGACAACCGCAAAATCAGCCCTGGACTTGAAGCCGTCGCGCGGTTAAAACCCGGCGTAACCATCGCCCAGGCTAAGTCGGAAATGGAGAACATCCAGCGGCGCCTCGATCAGCTTTACCCGGCCGCGAACGAGGGATTGGGCGCCGGCGCGGTTTCGCTCAAACAATCTCTCGTAGGCGGCGTGGGCGGAACGCTCGTTTTGTTATTATGCGCCGTCGGCCTGGTGCTGCTGATCGCGTGCGCAAACGTGGCGAATCTTTTGCTCGCGCGCTCTACCGCCCGCAACCGGGAATTTGCCATTCGCTCGGCGCTTGGCGCGAACCGCGCCCGCGTCGTCCGCCAACTGCTCACGGAAAGCGTGCTGCTGGCAGTGGCGGGTGGCGGCCTTGGCCTTCTGGTCGCTTCGTGGGGCATTAAGCCCATTCTCGCCGCCGTGCAAGGCAGCTTGCCGCGCAGCGATAATATCGGCTTAAATGTTCCCGTCCTGCTATTTACCTTTGGCGTTGCCATCGTGGTCGGCATTCTCTTTGGCTTGGCGCCCGCGATGAAGAGCTCAAAATCAGACCTGCAGGAAGCGCTTAAAGAAGGCGGCCGCACGTCGTCAAGCGGCCAGCACCGCGCTCAAAAAGTTCTCGTGGTTTTTCAAATGGCCCTGACGCTCATTCTTCTGGTGGCGGCGGGCCTGATGTTCCGCACTATTCACCGCCTTTGGGGCGTGAATCCCGGCTTCGACGCCAAGAACGTGATCACGTTCAGCGTCGGCCTTTCGCCCTCGCTGACCAAGACTCCGGCTGACACACGGCTTAATTACCGTCAGCTTGTTGATCGGATCAGAAGCATACCCGGCGTCCGGTCGGTTGCCGTGACAGACCTGGTTCCGCTGAGCGAGAATGACAGCGAACTCCCCTTCGCTCCCGGCCCCGTGAAGCCGGCCTCATTCCAGAAAGCGCCGTGGTCACTGTTCTATATCACAACGCCCGATTATTTGCGCGCCATGGGAATCCCATTGCTGCGGGGCCGGTATTTCACCAACCAGGACACCACAAAATCACCCCCGGTGGTTGTGATCGATCAGGCGCTCGCACAAAAATTTTTCCCCAACCAGAACCCGGTCGGCCAGGCGCTAACGC
>JBOGJX010000106.1:0-5861 GCA_050745285.1 Terriglobia bacterium | reverse complement strand
GTGCTTCCCGTCGCGGTGGGTGAGGGCCTTTTCATGCCTTGCGAGTATTGCAAAGCTCCAGCACCACTCAACAGCACTATTCCACTTCCGGAGCGGGCAGCGTCATCCCCGCCCGGACGCATGGCGGGCCATTGACTCGACGCGACCTTCTGTTATCAGCCTTCGTCCTTACGGGAATTTCCCGCAACATTTCCGCGGGCCGGCGCGCGCCTGAAGCGCCCCGTCTGCTCTTCCGCGAGGCCGCGGCGGAAGTGGGGCTCAACTTCCACCACTTTAACGGCGCGACCGGTGAGCACGCCATGCCCGAAATCATGGGTCCGGGCGCGGCGCTGTTCGATTACGACAACGACGGCGACTTAGATGTTTACCTGATTCAGGGAACCACGCTCGAACCGGGAAAGAAGCCGCTCTTTCCGCCGCCACCCGGCTGGAAGCCAGGAAACAGACTGTTCCGGAACATGCTTGCAGAAACCGGCAAGCTGCGCTTTGTGGACGTAACGGAAGAGGCCGGCGTCGGACACATCGGCTATGGGATGGGCGCGACGGTGGGCGACTATGATAACGATGGGTTTCAAGACCTCTACGTCACGAACTTTGGGCGCAACGTTCTCTACCACAACAACGGCGATGGGACCTTTACCGACGTCACCCGGCAGGCCGGCGTGGACGACCCTCGCTGGAGCACCAGCGCGGCCTGGGTTGACTACGACGGCGACGGCCAGCTCGACCTTTTTGTGTGCAATTACGTGGACTTTACGGTGCGTGGCAACAAGCGATGCTACGCCCCGACCGGCGCGCCCGATTATTGCACGCCGATCGCCTACCGGCCCGTGCCGTCGCGGCTGTTCCGCAATCTCGGCAACGGAAAGTTCGCGGACGTCAGCGAGTCCTCCGGCATCGCCTCCTCGTATGGTCCAGGGCTTGGCGTGATCTGCGCTGACTTCAACGGCGACGGTTTGGTGGACATCTACGTCGCCAACGACACCGCGGCCAACCGCTTGTGGATCAACCAGGGCAACGGAACGTTCAAGGAAGAAGCGCTTGATGCCGGCGTAGCCTACAGCGGCGACGGGCTGGCCAAAGCCGGCATGGGCGTGACTTTCGATGACATTGACAACGACGGCCACCTGGAACTTCTGGTCACGAACCTCACCCGCGAAGGCGTCACGCTCTTCCGCAGCGACGGTAAGGGCCTGTTCGACGACGTGACGGCCCAGTATCGCCTGGCGCAAGCAACCTTCGGCTACACCGGCTTCGGGACGCAATTCTTTGATTACGACAACGACGGCCTGCTCGATCTGTTTATCGCCAATGGCGCCGTGACCATCATCGACGCCCTGCGTGGAAATCTTTTCCCGTACAACCAGAAAAACCAGTTGTTCCACAATGAGGGCGCGGGCAAAGGCTTCAGCGAAGTAACCGGCATCGCCGGCCCGGCGTTCGAGCTTTCGGAGGTGAGCCGCGGCGCGGCCTTCGGCGACGTGGACAACGACGGCAACGTGGACATCCTGGTTTCCAACAACAACGGGCCCGTCCGGCTAATGCTGAACGAAGCCGGACGCAAACGCTATTGGCTGCAGGTGCGCCTGGAAAAAGCGAAAGGGAATCGCTTTGGCATCGGATCGCGGGTTGGCGTTTTCCGGAAGGGCGAGAGCCCTCTATGGCGGCGCGCGCACACCGACGGAAGCTACTTGAGCTCGAGCGACGTCCGCGTCCACTTTGGGCTCGGAGGGAATCCCCGCATAGACGCAGTTGTGGTCCAATGGCCGGGTGGACCGGGCGGGCCGAGTGAAGTTGGCGAGAAGTGGGAAAATATCAAGGCGGATCAGGCCGTGACCCTGCGGCAAGGCACCGGCCGGCCTCTCTGAATCGGAGGGGCGCTGCTTGCCGCGCCCCAGGGATGTAGCGCAGAGTTTTGTTTTTAAAACTCTGCGGTTTTTATTCGTGACCATCCCAAGCCGCAGAGTTTTAAAGGCAAAACTCTGCGCTACACCTGCGAGGTAGGGGGCCGCGGGGAACCGTAATTTATTTTATGTACGACAACGATAATCTATCCGTTATATCACCAGCCAGACAGACCATATGGAAAATACCAAAAATGTATTGACAAGCCCTCCTCAATGGTGTTAATTAAACAAGTCGTCGGCGGGTAGTCGGCTTCACTCCTGAATCAAACTGAAATTTGCGGCTAGGTCAATTCCTGGGGTAATAGCCCGCCTATATTGTCATGCCTGGGTTCGTAGGGGCGCTGCTTGCTGCGCCCCAGGGATGTAGGTTTTTATTCGCGACCATCACAAGCCGCAGAGTTTTTGAAGGCAAAACTCTGCGCTACACCGGCTACTTTGCGTCCTGGTTAAGGCTAAACCCCTAGATTTGGAGGAGGTGTCTTATGCGATTTCGTACTTTGTTTGTGTTAGCCATAGGGTTCGTCGTAGTTACCGCTCTCGGGTTCATTTCGGCGCAGCGATTGGACGCGCAAGTTCTATACGGGTCCATGAGTGGGACCGTCACCGACCAGTCAGGCGCCGTGGTGCCTGGGGCGGCGATCACGATCATCAATGAGAACACTCATCTGACGCGCAACACCACGACCGGAACGGCGGGCGACTACCGCGTGATCGACCTTCCCGCCGGAACCTACACGCTCACCGTGACAGCCAAAGGTTTCAAGACGGTCTCAAAGACGGGCATCGAAATCTCCATCGGCTCTGTGAGCGGGCAGAATATATCGCTCTCGCTCGGGGCCGTCACGCAGGCGGTGACGGTTTCCGGCGCCGCGGCCACCCTGCAAACTGAGACGACCGATGTTCACACCACGCTCACCAATTACGCCGTTCAGAACCTCCCTCAGAACATTTATCACAACTTCCAGAGCATTGAGCTGCTCACTCCGGGCGTGGTTTCGATGTCGGGCCTTACCAACAGCTATCCCAACTCCATCGCGGATGCGCCTGACCGCTCTTTTGACATCAATACCAACGGCTTGCCGCAGCACATCAACACGTCGCGCGTGGATGGCGCCACGGATACTTTCCTCTGGCTGCCGGACCACATGGTCATCGTGCCCCCTTCATCGACCGTCGAGGAAGTCAACGTGCAGACTTCCAATTTTAATGTCCAGAAGGGCTTGACGGCCGGCGCCGCCACCGACGTGATCACCAAATCCGGCACGAACCAGTTTCATGGTACGCTTTACGGCTTTCACACCAATCAGGCGCTCGATGCGCAGAACCCGCTTGTCCACGTCTCCACCAAGCCGAAGTACATCGTGAATAACGACGGCGCCTCGTTTGGCGGGCCGATTAAGAAAGATAAACTATTTTTCTTCGGCAACTGGGATGGATATTTCCAGCGTCAGAACGCCGCTGACGTGAACCTGATTCCGCCCGTAGACATGCGGAACGGAGACTTTACCGGCTATCTTGGCGTGCCGCTCTATAACGCCAATGGCAGCCCTGCCACGGTCTGCACCACCGAAGGGGCAACCACCCAGTTGCGGGAGGGGATGGTTTTTGACCCTCTGACAGGTAATGCGGCCACCGGCCAAGGCCGTTGTGTGTTCTCGTCCGGAGGAACGGTGAATATGATTCCGGCCAACCGGATGTATAAAGGCGCCGCGAACTTCTGGAATCTGATGGCGCCTTACGTGCCGAACCAGCCCGGCCCGTTCACGCAGTTCACACCGGAGAACGACATCCGCCTGCGAAATTCAGCCTGGAACCGGAACATTTATACGGGCAAGGTTGATTACGATATCAGCGACCGTCAAACCCTGTGGGTGAAATACACCGCCCAAAAGGCGTTCTTAAATGACGGGAGCGATTACGGCATTGCCGGGCAAGGCGGAGGCACCGGCCTCACACATGATCTGGCCCAGACCGTCACCATCGGGCACAGTTGGACCGCGCGGCCTGACCTGATCCTGACCGGACACGTCGGCTTTACCCGCATGGGCGAGAACAACAAACTGCCCGGCTTCGGCAAGGATTACGGGCAGACGGTCCTCGGCCTTACCAATAGCAATACTCCTGCCAATGACCCGCGCTATAGCGGAATGCCCGGCGTCAATATAAGTGAGTTCACCACCCTGGGTACGGACCAGTCGTGGGAACCCATGTTCCGCAACGATTGGCAATTGACCCTCGATGAAAACGCCACTTGGATCAAGGGCAAGCACGCGATCGCGTTCGGCTTTGACGCGGCGCACAATCACATGAACCACTTCCAGCCGGAGATTGTTTGTTGTCCGCGCGGGTACGTCAACGCCGCTGACGACAATACGTTCCTTAACGTGGCCCCTGTGGGGACTCCTGCCGGCACGCAACAACAATTTTATAGCAGTACTGGCGCACCGCTCGGCTTCAACTCCGCTCCCTGGAACGGCGCTGCGGAATTTGACCTTGGCTTGTCGAACGAAGTCGAAAATGGGCAACAATTCATTAAGGCCACCAACAAGGACTGGCAGGAAGGCCTCTACATCGGGGACACGTACCGGCTCACGCCCAAGTTAACCGTTGATGCGGGTCTCCGCTGGGAGTACTTCCCGCTGATCACCCGCGACGGCGTCAGCAAATTCGAGGTCTATAATGCCGCCACAAACACGTTGAAGCTGGGCGGGCTGGGAGGCAACCCCACTCATCTTGGGGTGACCAGCAGCAAGAAGCTATTTGCGCCGCGCTTCGGAATCGCCTACCAGTTCCGGGAAAAGACGGTGATCCGCGCCGCCTACGGCATCACCTATGACACGCTGCCGCTCGAGCGGCCCCTGCGCGGCTTCTATCCTTACACGATTGGCGCAGATAACTTCTTGCCGGGGAACAGCAAAATCACGACGTTCCTCCCGTACGCGACGTTCAACGCGTCGAACACGGCGAATGCGATTCCCGGCTTGTTCGAAGGGGTTCCGCTAATTGTGGCTCCCACGGGATTCCAATCGGGCGCGATCACACCTCCGGGTAACGTCACGGTTGGCACGCTGGCTCCCGGCCCGTTCAAGCGCGGCTACGTGCAATTCTGGAATTTCACCGTCGAGGAGAAACTGCCGGGCGACATGCTGCTGAGCGTCGGCTACGTGGGCAATCACCTCGCGCACCAGTTCAACGGCAGGGAGGCGAACGCCGCTACTCTGGGATCAGGATCTGCCGGCGAGCCGCTGTTCGCGGCGTTCGGACGCACTTCAGACACTTACCTGTTCCAAGGTTATCTTGACTCCCACTATAACTCTCTGCAGGTTTCTCTCAACCGCCACGTTACGAGTGGCCTGTTCCTTCAGGGCGCCTACACGTACTCGAAGGCGATCGGCTACCAGGATGACGAAGGTTGGGAAAACGGCCTGTACTTTAACTGTCCGGCAAGTACTCTGATGCCCAATGGCTGCCAGGCATTGAATCGCCATACGCTGGGCTTCGACCATACGCACGTGCTGAAGATGGCATTTGTGTACTCGCTGCCTTTCGGCGCGGGCAGGAAGTGGGCTAACACGGACCGCGCTGCGAGAGCGATCCTGGGCGGCTGGCAAACCAACGGTATTCTTACGGGCATGTCAGGCACACCGTTGTTCCCAAGCCAGACCGGCAAGTACATCAACACACCTTTCACGGGCCAAGTTCCGGACTTTGCCGGCGGGTTGACGATGACCAAGGGCACAGGACCTGGCCAGCAGTGGTTCAACACAACGGCCTTTACCCCGAATATAACGGGCAACATCGGAAACAGCGGAAGAGGCCTATCGTGGTTGAGAGGGCCGGGACTGGCACAACTGGATTTCAGTGTCTTCCGTAACTTCAAGCTCAGCGAGCGGTTTAAGCTGGAGATGAGGCTCGAGACGCTGAATTTCACCAACACGCCCCACTGGAATAATC
>JBOGJX010000105.1:0-4374 GCA_050745285.1 Terriglobia bacterium | reverse complement strand
CCGCTTGAGCGCTTCTACCAGCGGCTTGTAATCGTTCTCGCCATCACGGCCGGTGGACTCGATCGTCGCGAGCATCTCACGGACCGCGTCCACCATCGCCAGCAGTCCACTGGTGATCTCGGGCGTCAGCCTGAGCTTTCCGTCGCGCAGGCGGCTGAGCAGGCTCTCCCCGGTGTGCGCGACGGCCTCGAGCTTCGAGAACCCAAGGAATCCAGTAGTTCCCTTGATCGTGTGGATTGTGCGGAAGACGCTGCCGAGGGTCTCGTGCGAAGTGGGATCTTTTTCCAGCTTCACCAAGTCCCGGTCAAGCTGATCCAGGTTTTCATTGCTCTCGATCAAGAATTCCTTGACGATTTCGTCGTTTTCGCCCATAAGGATCAAAGCCCCTCAAGAGGATGCCGACAAAGTCTGGAAACGTGTCATTCTGAGCGAAGACCCTGCCGGCGCGCGCGCACCACCCGGAATGAAATAGCGTAGGGGCGCTGCTTGCCGCGCCCTGGGCACGCCATGGCGTGCCCCTACAAAGAACGTCACATGACCCGTGCATTTTTACGGCAGCGAAGAAACTGCTGTCGAGAAAGCATGACTACCCGCTACGACGGGTGATGAATCTCCAAACTCAACTTGACCGGCTTCCCTTCGAAATCCAAACAGAGTTCGTAGTGTTCACCGTTCACCATTGAGCGCACGCAATAGTTGTTTCCGCCGATAATCGTGGGCACCGAGATGCGGCAGAGATCTTCGGAAGCCGAGAGGCGCGATTTGATGCTTCCCGCCACCATATTGCACACCTCGCCCAAAGCATCCATGGCGTTGTCGTCCGGCTCGGGAGCGCTCGACCCCAACATCCGCATGGCGATATGGGCTGCGGCCGCTGACTGGCAACTAATGCTAAGAACTCCGGAGGGACTGCCCGTCAGGCTGACAATCGCCGTGAGATCGGACGTTCCGCTGCATGCAGCCGCGTCAATCCGCGCCGCCCGGACTCCGAGCATGGATTCAAAAACTTCCTGTGACGCGAACTCCATCCAGTCAGCCCAATCGCTCACTATTCTCGTCTCCAATTTGACCCTTCATTCATTGGAAAAATGATGGAAAGATGCCTCTGCGGCGGCGGACGGGTCAAGCACTGCTTGCGTGGCCTCCAGCCATTACGGTCATATAACCCGGCGGCCCAGATGGCGCCGCTACAACGGGACGGGCCACCACGTCATAGGGCCAGCAACTCGCTCAATTGTTGCCGGACTTGGTCAGCACTGAACGGCTTCCGGATGTACCCCTTGGCGCCCAGGGAAATCGCTTCCATCACCTTTTGCTCGCTTCCCTCAGTCGTAATCATCAGGATGGGGATGCTCTTGGCCTTTTCGATGCCTTGTATCTGGCGCAGAAATTCAATGCCGTCCATTTTGGGCATGTTGACGTCACTGATAATAAGATCAATGGGATTTTCCCGGACATGGGTTAGAGCATCCATGCCATTATCCGCTTCCATCACCTTTTCGAGCTCAAGACCCGCTTGGCGCAACGAACGCTCCACAATCTTGCGCATTACCGAGGAGTCGTCCACGATAAGGACGGAAATTCTCTTCATGAATGGGCCCCGTTATCATAATGTGTTTGGCGATCGAACCGTGCCCCTCCGCGATACCCACCGGTTCGAATGGGCATTTCATTTTCGTTCGTGTGATGATCGCCTCACCTTGTTTATCGGCGGCGCAGAAGGCTTACTTTAAGAGTCAATTTCTGCTTTCATGGAATGAAATCAAAGGGTAGCAATCCGCTAAAGCCGCTCCCTCCATGGGGTGTGCGACATAAACAGGGAAAGCGTTGACCCGAAGTTTGGCGGTGCTTACCCCTCACCCGGCCCTGCCGGGCCACCCTCTCCCGCGGGGAGAGGGCTGGAGGTATCGGAGAATGTGTGATGCCTGCCCTCTCCCTAAGGGAGATGGGGGACCACGAAGTGGTGGGTGAGGGTGTCTCCGGCACAGTTAGAACCGAGCGCTTCCGCTTTCCGCTGCGAATTTTCAGGGCAGGCCGCGCCTGCCGTGTCTCGCTCAACGCTTTGCATTTGACGTATTTCCTGTTTTGTAGAGAACCTCCGGGGGACACAAAGAATCATCCCAACCATCCTCCGGGATTCCCCCAGAATGCGATACGCCAGCGCAGAGGTCGGACTCCAGCGCCTCCACCAGACCAAGGCTGACAGGGCGGCTCAATCCGGGCAGGTACTCTGTAAGAGTATTTCTGATAAGCTGGCCGGTGGGCGCTGACGGCGCGCTTTGCCTTCGCCCGGTGTTACCGGCTTGAGAAATCATCTCTCCGGCGCTGACAAAGCACACCGGGGACATGCCTGAGAGCGCCGCTCCGCGCTGATGGTGCCGTGCCACGGCCTCCACCAGCGAGGTGGGAAAGCCCAGGATGGAACCCATTTTCCGCCCCAGCTCGCAGTGGTCGATTCCGTAGTAGCGCCGCTGCGACTCAATCGAGTCTCCAACATCCTCAAAGATTCCGTCCTCACTTGAGGCCCCCTTCCTGGAAAACATAGTCAAGAAGGGCAAGATTCCCGCGTCGTGCAACAGGCCCGCCAGGAACACCCGCTCCGGCTGCGCATAATCGGCCCACTCGCAGATGCGCCGGCTTAACTGGGCTACCAGAAGGCTATGCCGCCAGAACAGCCGGTTTTCCCGGGCGATGATGTGAGCAGAAGTGTAGCGGATGAGCCAGCACGTAAAGAGCAGCGTGCGCACAATCTCCGCGTCCATAATGATGACAGCTTGCTCGAGACTCGCGACCGGCTGGGAGGGCCCAAACAGAGAGGAATTGCAAAGCTTCAGGGTTTCCGCCACCAGGCCCCCGTCTTCCGCAACGGCTTCGCCCAGTCGATTGAGGTCGACAGGGGCGGCGGTCAAGAGTTGATTCATCCGGTCAAGCGCTGGAGGAAGGCCAAAGAGGTCCACCTCAACTCGGAGTGCGTGGAGCTGGCTGCCAGTCTCCGCCCCCTGGGCTAGACCGGCAAATGGCTCCTGACCTCTTGAAATCATCACGGCCTCAATCACGGGTGGAAACCGGGAAATCCCGGCCCCCTTTCTCATCCCCTAGTGGCTGTATCGGCCCAAGAGGGATGAGCTTTAGGCCAACGGTAGATAGTTCTCGCCGCACAGTATTGGGACATCGGGCAATGGAAAGTCTGAGGAAATAGTAATCTAACATTACTATGTTAAGTTAGTTTAGCAACGGTCAGGGCACGGCTTCAGCCGTGCCACGAAAACCCTCACCCACCGCTTCGCGGTCCCCCCTCTCCCTGAGGGAGAGGGGACGGGGATGAGGCTGGCCACGCTTATGGCATGGCTGAAGCTATGCCCTTCCGGCCTTATTTTCATGCTTTGCGGATGCTGCCAGCGTCATGCCGCATTGAACAGCGATTTCAGGGGATAACCTCGGGCTGCGCCTCGCGGAGATGGAACAGAAGATGGCCTGTGCGCGAGCTTGATTCGATCCGGACCCATACGTACTCCGAAGAGGGCGCCACCCGCGCCTGTTCCGCCTTGTTGGATTCCAGCCACTCGCGGGTCGTGGCGGCCAGCTCTTGCGGGGTTCGCGGACACTCGATCACCGTCTCCGAGGGGCGCGGCATCCGCCGGGTTTGATCCAGCGCTTCCACCATTTCGGTCTCTCCGATCACGCACGGCTGTGTGTCGCACTCAAGGATTTGCTCGAGCGCCCGGAGGGCGGCAAAATCGATCCCATCCGAGAAGGCAACGTACAGCTTCCGGCTGGTGGGCATGTAGTGAACCAGCGCCATGCGCGACGCCTCCATGATCTGCAACGGCGCCATCACGGCACATTCCGCGAACCCCATGCTCTCGGCCAAATGAAAAACGGGAAGTCCCCATTGCACGCCCAACGCGGCGGTCACCTGCTCCTCCGTGACGATTCTTTCCTGGCGCAGCCATTCTCCCAAGCGCCCTGTCTGGGACTCCCGCTGCGCCTTCAGTGCATCCTGAAGATGCTGGCCGGTGATTAGCCCTTTCGAGAGTAGCAAAAGCCCCAGTGGAAGCCGGTAGCGCGTGGAGCGGCCCCGGTCCGCTTTGAGGCTGAAGCGGGAAAACAACTCCGCCGCCCCCGCCTCGAAGCACTCCATGGAGCAGTACCAGCTTTTGTTAAGCCAGACGCCTTTGGGCCGCCGAAAGCGCCATAACCAGGCGCTTCCCGCGCGCGGACAGCGGGAATTCTGGCATTTTTCCGGTTGAGAATCCATAAGGGTTCCACGGTCTGCTTTTCCAAACGATTACGTCGTAGATGCTTGGACTCGCCCTGCGGCTTTGCCGCTGGCTGCTTCGTAGGGGCGCTGCTTGCCGCACCCAAAACCAGTGG
>JBOGJX010000104.1:0-4345 GCA_050745285.1 Terriglobia bacterium | reverse complement strand
GGTACGAAAGGGGGAACCGAAGGAACCGCCGTTTTCGGCGGGGTTAAAACCCCGCCCTTCCGCGAGTGCCAATCGTTTCATGAATAATCCGGGCTAATGGTTATTGGAACCAACTATTCCAATGCTTGGGCTCATTGAACAAGGGCAAAACCCGGCCAGCGGAAGAGGGCCAAAGGGGTTATACTGCGGACTGGAGAGAGGAAGGGTTCACATGGCCTATTGCCCGCAATGCAGAACGGAATACCGGGAAGGGACGCTCGAGTGCATGGACTGCCACACCGGGCTGCGGCCGGGATCTCCGCCGGAGGACGTCGCGACAAAAGCTGCGCGGGAACCGGAGCAAAAGCTGATGCGCATCCGGGTCTTTTCCGGCCCCACGTCACTGATGCAGGCTGACTTGGCGAAGAACCTCCTTGAGACGGAGGGCATCCTGTGCGTCCTTCCTGGCCAGGTAATGGGAGAAATCCTTCCCGGCGTCGAGTCAATCCAGATGCTGGTCGATGAGCGCGACGCTGAGCGCGCCGACGAAATCCTGCAGGCCTATTTGGATAACCCGCAAGTCGAGCCGGCTGAATGATGGCGCTCTGCGGCGCGCGAACCGCTAGCAGTTTGCTGAAAAACTCGGCCTGCATATCATTACTGAGGAGTCGAAGGCGACGAAGAATCCCGCATGTCCTTGAAAACACGGAAAAGCAGATTCTTCGCTGCGCTCAGAATGACAGACCGGAATGTTTTTCAACAAACTGCTAGAGCGAGTGATTCATTGATGAGCGGGCGGCGGCACGGCTGAAGCCGTGTTCTTCCGGGTATTGGATTTGGCAATTTCGCGCTTCAAGCGCGCAATCGCTTTGTGCGCGTCTTTTGCCCGCGCCGCCGCCCGGTCGGAGGGGAGTTCCTGAAGGTACTTCTCATAGCTGGCCAGCGCCTTCCCGTGCTCACCCAGTTTCTCGTAAGCCTTCCCGAGGCCGAGGTAGGCGGGAGCATAATCCGGATCGGTTTTGATGGCTTCTTTGAACCGGCTCAGCGCGGCCCGGTCGTCCTCTCGGTGCAGATAGAAATTGCCAATCTCGACGGACTTCTCCGGTGAGGGCGGCTGATAGGTCCAGTCGCCTGAAGAGGCTGGTTGGGCACGGCTCTGGCGGCCATTCTGAGCGTGCAGCGAAGGGGACGCGGCGCTCAGCAGAAAGATGATTGTTAATCCCAACGCGCAGCAGGCCATAAAGAAATCTTCCTGCGTGCTTCGTGAAGAGTCAACCGCTTCGGATGCCCGGCCGCTGCAAATAGTATGGCCGTCGCACGAACGCTCATCTGCAGCGCCAATTTCCTGCTTGCCCCTTGCGCGACCGGGAAGTAGTATTAACAGTCGCTCTTGTCGCAAACCGGCGCCCACAAAGCGTGAAAAGGGCCCTGGAAGGGCATGGCTTTAGCCATGCCGCAGCCGGAGAAACCCAGAAGGGCCCGCACATTACGGCATGGTTAAAACCATGCCCTTCCGCCCTCTTGACGGTAATTTTTATAACAGCTTCCGGAAAGGTTGAGTCACTCCAGGATCGAAAGGAGAACTTGCATTGAACAAGGAAAATGGCATCAGCCGTCGTGACTTCATGCGTAATACGGCGGGGGCGGCGGCGCTCGGAGCAGCGGGCCATGTGATCCGTCTCGATCCATCCTCGGCAGCGGCTATAACGGGCGGCGTCCCGCCGGGCCGTCCGCTTCGCTTCGCTTCCATTGGCACAGGGGTCCGCGGCTGCGAAGACCTTGCCACCGCCATTTCATGCGGCGCAGACATGGTGGCAACGTGCGACCTTTATGACGCGCGGCTCATTGCCGCGCAGGAGCACGCTGGCAAGAAGCTCGCGACCACCAAGCGGTATCACGAAATTCTTGACCGGCAAGACCTGGATTTCGTGATCGTAACGACCGCCGATCACTGGCACGCCAAAATTGTTGAGGACGCATGCGCCGCGGGTAAAGACGTATATTGCGAAAAGCCGATGACACACCGCGTGGAGGAGGGATTCCAAGTCATCGACGCGGTGCGCAAACATAACCGTATTATCCAGATCGGGAGCCAGGAAACCAGCTCGATCGTCTACCACAAGGCGCGCGAGATTTACCAGAGCGGCGCTCTCGGCATTGTGAGCGCCATTGAATCCTGGATCGACCGCAACGGCCCCAGCGGCGCATGGGACTATCCAATCCCCCCCGGCGCCAGCGAGCAGAATATCGACTGGGACACCTTTCTTGGCGACGCGCCTAAGAGGCCGTTCGACGCCGCCCGCTTCTTCCGCTGGCGCGCTTACCGCGACTACGGGGAGGGCCTGCCGGGCGATCTGTTTGTCCACCTGCTGACGGGCATTTATACCATCGCCGGCCTTCAGGGCCCACCGCAGCGAGCGCTTTCCACCGGCGGCCTGTTCCGCTGGAAGGACGGCCGCGACGCACCCGACCTGATCGAGACATTCTACGAGTTCCCTGACTTCCGCGTGATGATGCGTTGCAACCTCAATAATGACTCGGCAGGCTCAGTGACCCGTGTTTTTGGCGACAAAGCGACACTTGAACTTCGGGATGGGATGGTAACCTTGACTCCGCAGGATACGACTCCGGAACCTGAGACCTACTCGACCGGGGGCTGGCCTAGAAAGTTAAGGGAGGAATATCTGAGGAAGTGGCGTGAGGAGCATCCCCGCCCGGAGCCGGGCGAGTTCAAGATCGCAGACGACGCCGTCACCTACCGGGTTCCCGATGGCTATAGCGAAGATCGTGACCACATGACCAATTTCCTGAACGCGGTCCGCTCACGTCAGCCGTCGAATGAAGGCGCCGAGTTTGGTAACTGGACAGCCATCGCCTGCCATATGGCGAACTACTCCTACTTTAACCACCGCCCGGCAATTTTCGATGCGGCAAGCCGGAAGATTACCGGCGTTTAGCGGGCAGAAAGCCGAAGTAGCGCAGCGTGTTGCTTTTGAAACTCTGCGGTCCTTCGACCGGACAACGGCGGACTTGTGCGAAGGTAGAAGGCGTTTCGCCTCATGGGCACTGCCATTCCGTGCCCGTTATCATGCTTCTTGAGGTTGACGCCTTGATGTTGACTATCGGTGGTTGGGTGGGTGAAAGCGAGAGCGTCTCCCTCGCGTGTGCCGGCAAGTGGTGCGTATGTTGAAGGACGTTAAATCCGGCGCCGGCCCGCGCCGCGAAGACTTGGGGGCAAGAGCTTCTTGGCGCGCCGCCGGAGGTAACGCCGGAGACTGAAGGTATAATCGTCTCACGGCCTGAATTGTGTCCAATTAATAATATTTATGCCAGCGATTAAAATTTGCCGACCAACCGATCAGTAGATCGTCTTTCACCGATGCTGAATAAAACCCGCGCTGGCATGCGCAGCAAGCGAGTCCTATGCGTACCGGATTGAAAAAACACGACTTGCTCTCCAGCGGGGAGGCCAGCGATGCCGCCGCTCTGGCCTCACTCTACGACCGTTTGTCACCGGAAATACGGGGAATCCTCCAGAGAATTTTGCCCTCCCCCGAAGAAGCCGAGGAGGTGTTGGAGGCCACTTTCGTGGGCCTTTGGAAGCAAGAGCGCGCGCTGGGGAAATCCGCGGCGAGTCAGGACGCATGGATGTTTCTCGCGGCTCGGACTGAGGCCGTCCGCCGCCTGCGAGCCACAAGGGGTCTGTCAGATCTTAATGTGCCACCTGGGTCTCCAGAGGTGGCATCGCGCGCCCGAGCGCAGGAAATGAGTGTACTCCAAAGCCGCCGGGATCTGCTGCGCCGCTCGCTAACACAATTGCCGGCTGCTCAGCGCCGCGTGTTAGACCTTATAATCAACGAGGGCCTGACCGAAGCGGAGATTGCGGCAGAGTTGCACGAGCCGCTGGGCAAGGTTCGGGATCAAGTGCGCGCGGCGATGGCCTTCGCACGTCAACGCCTGCATACGCTGATGGGGACATGGACTGCCGGCATTTAGAGAGCCTCTACGAGTTGTTTCTTCTGGGCGCCCTTGCGGAGGAAGACGCCGCGAAGATTCGCGGTCACATGGATCGTGGGTGCCAGGATTGCCTGCAGGGATTGCATCAGGCCACACTGACGATATGTGCCCTTTTGCAGCCAGCAACACCGGTGCCCTCAACCGCTAAACAGAAATCGAGATTCTTGCAACGCCTGAAAAACCTGAAAGGAAGGTAAGAGATCTGCTGTAGCGGTGGCGTCCCGCCATCGAAGCCCGTTTCAATCATTCATTAAATTTCGGTCAAGACGGCGGAAGGGCACCATTTTAACCGTGCCGTAACGCGACCGCTATTCTCGATGTCTCCGGCTGCGGCGATGGGCTGTACGCC
>JBOGJX010000103.1:0-3929 GCA_050745285.1 Terriglobia bacterium | reverse complement strand
GGACGCCAAGCGAAGGGGATGCGGCTGATGCGGGCAGACCGCTCGGTAGCTTATCGGATTGAGGATGGATACGCTGTAGCGACGATCCCCTCACTCCACATCGCCGAGGTCGTGCACCTGGAGCTTGCTTGAGAGCGGGGTATTGCAAGTAGTCGAAGCTGGTCACTTTCTCGGTGGAAAGTGAATTACGACTCGTTTGGTGAAGCAAGACTTTTGTGCTCGTCAAATCTTCTCAAGGGTTTTCGTATGTTTTTGGCAGCTGCACACAACATTTGGAAGGCTTTCTGGGTCTGCGGCTTGATGGCCCTTATGACGATACCTTTGGTGGCTTCGGCAGGCGATTGGCCTACCTTTGGGCACGATCCACAGCGCTCAGGTTGGGCAACTGACGAAGATATCCTCAGCCCTTCGAACGCCGGGTCGCTTGAGTTGGTCTGGAAGAAGCGATTAGATAATCAGGCAGACTCGCTCAATGCGCTGACGGCGCCTATCGTTGCCAATGGCGTTCATTTTACCGACGGAATTCGGTCGATAGTGTACGTCGCAGGAAGTTCCGACCACGTGTTTGCGCTCGACGCTAAAACAGGCGAATTGGTCTGGACTCGCACCTTTAATGCTTCAGTTGTTCCTCGATATCCTAGCTTCTGGGCATGTCCCGACGCACTCAACGCCACCCCGGTGATTAGCGATAGCAGAAAAGAGATTTACGCTGTCGCCTCAGATGGAAGATTGTACGGGCTGGACCTTGCCACTGGAAGCATCAAATATGGTCCTGTCCAGTTTGTCCCACCGCTGGCCAAGGACTGGAGCCTAAATCTGATTCAAGGAATCATATACACAACAGTTTCGCAGGGCTGCGGCGGGGCGCAGTCCGGAATATACTCAGCGGATGTTCGAAACCCTCTTCAGCCTGTAATCCGGAACGTGTTTACCGGCGCCAGCGGCAGGGCAGGTATTTGGGGCAGGGGGGGCGCCGTGATTGGAGGTGACGGGAAGATATACGTTACCACAGGGGATGGACTGACCGATCCAGCGGCGGGAAAGCTCGGAAGCAGCGTAGTAGCAGCATCCCTACCAGACCTAAAAATTCTGGATTACTTTACACCCAAAAACTCGCAGGTTCTCACTAAAGAAGATTTAGATGTCAGTTCAGCAAGCCCTGTATGGTTTCATTTCAAGAACTATAACCTGCTCGCTGCTGGCGGGAAAGAGGGGGTTATCTATTTGCTGAACGCCGAATCGTTGGGAGGCGGAACCACCACATCCCCGTTGTTCGCAACACCCCGTCTTGGCAATGATGAAGGAACATTTCGAGGTGCGGGAATATGGGGCTCTATCTCAACATGGAAGGGGCATACTGGGAGGGCTTGGCTCGATGTTCCAATTTGGGGGCCTGTATCTAAGGATGCTCCTCGATTTCCAATAGTGAATGGGCATACTCTCCATGGAAGCGTCATGGCTTTTAAGCTGGGTCTGAACCCCGTCTCCAAGGGACCGATTCTGGAGCCCGGCTGGATCACAGGCGACTTCAACGTGCCCGAGCCGGTTGCTATTGAGAATGGTGTTGTATTTGTGCTTTCTACCGGCGAACACCAGCTTCAGACGAACCAGGGGAAATACACCGTGGTCGTTAACAGCCAACGGGCGCACCTCTATGCGCTCGACGGCGTGACCGGCAAGGTGCTGTATCGGAGCGGTGATGCTATCGACAGTTGGGTCCACTTCAGCGGTTTGGCTATTGCGGGCGGACACATCTATGTTGTAGATCACAGCCCCACCGTGTATTGCTTCGGCCTGAAAGGAAGATAACTGCAATTAGATGCAGACTTTGGCCATCTCTTGTTCTCGTTTCTCCGCCAGCCTCAGAACGGGTCGTCCCTCAGGCGGACGATGAACAATGATTCCTGGGATTTACCCAAAGGATTTGAGCGCGCATTCCGTCTCGGACAGCGGTTGAGCCAGCGAACAAGATCTGATGCCGACGCTTCCTTCAACTTGTTCGGGAAGCGCTGGCTGTGCTAAATGAACGAACAGTTTCCTAGACGGCGCTATGTCACAAATTATGAATACTAACCGTCAGGCAGAAACGGTTACGGCGCCTCACGCAATTCCGCCATCCAAAACGGACTAAGGAAAAGGCATCTATACGTGACGCCATAAGGCAGCGACGTCCGATTTTGTAGCGGCGGCCTCTGGCCGCCGTCATTGCGGCGCTCAGAGAGCGCCGCTACAGCAAATGATTGTCGCGGCCTTATGGCGCTCCGTATAGAACGGACACTAACATGAATCGACGATCATTCTTGAGGAAAACAGTAGCTGGAGCTGGCGGATTATCCACCTTTAATTTTGTTGGTGAAAGAGTGGAAGGGGGTCCACAGCAAATTGGTAGTGGTGTTCGAGATCTCAGTGATCCCTGGACGGACCCCAAGGAGACGAAAGGGAGGTCCACCTATCGAAGGATTAAGTCATATCTTGATTCCATCCCTTCCATCGACACGCACGAGCATCTACGTCCATTTGATCAATTACCTGGTTATGTTGAGACCGACCACGGTAGAGGGATAAATCTGTATGGGGTTTGGCGTAGCAGCTATGTCGAGCGAATTGACACGATCACTGCCTGGAGATCTGGAGAGAAGTTTCAGGACTGGTGGGGGCGAGCCAAACATGACTTCGATAATGTTCGCGCCACTGACTTCTATCGCTACATGTGGTTGGTCTTTCGGGATCTGTACAATATCGATTTTGACCACATCACCGACTCACAGGCGGCCGAGCTGGACCGCCGTATTTTCGAGAACTACCGGAATCAGAAGTGGTTATATCATGTGATTAAGAAGCGAGCTAACATTGAACTCATCGTCTGTGATCGTTTCTGGAAACGACTCAATTTCCACGCGGATTATCCCTTTGAGTTCTTGACCTTCAACGTTACAACGCTTGTCTGGGGATTTCATCCCTCGGAGTATGTTGCAGGTAACCACGACGGAGAGATTCGAGGCTCTTTCGATGATCCCTATTTGTATGCTCGCCAGCGAAACCTTCCCATGAACTCCCTGGATGACTATTTGGCCTTGATTGACCGCATGTTTATTGAGGCCAAGGAAGGAGATGCGGTGTGCCTCAAATCAACTCTGGCGTACACGCGGACTCTTCATTTTGACAATGTTCCCAAGGAGAGGGCGGCGCGAGTTTTTGGGCGACCCCGATCGGAACTGACTCCAGAGGAAGCCAAGACGTTTGAGGACTTTATCATGTGGCGGCTCGTTGATCTAAGCGCAAAGCACGACATGCCTTTTCAAATTCATACAGGCGACGCTCGCATTCAAGGTTCGAACCCGATGCTTCTGGTGAATTTGATTAAGGCCAACCCGCGGACAAAGTTTGAATTATTCCATGGGGGTTACCCATGGGTTCGCGAGACAGGCGCGATCGGCAATAAGTTTGGCAAACATGTTTGGATCAATGGAGTATGGCTTCCTGCGATCAGTTATACAGTGGCAAAGAGAGCGTTTAGCGAGTGGCTCGAGGTAATGCCCTCGGACCACATTACATGGGGCGGCGACGATATGGACGCTGAAGGAATCTATGGCGAGGCGGAACTAACTCGCCACTGCTGGGCGGAGGTTTTAGCGGAGAAGGTAGACCGGAAGGAGCTGGCTGAAGGCGATGCCCTGCGAATCGGCAAACAGATCCTACGCGATAATGCATTGAAGTTATACCCTCGCCTGAAAGAAAGGGTAGAGGGGGAAATTGAAAACCGGGCGCGCTGATAAGAGCTTGAAGATGAGTGAAAACGGTAGACCGCTGGAAGGGGTCCGGGCGCTGGATTTCTCACAATTCATGGCAGGGCCGGTGGCGGCGCGGTATTTGGCGGATTATGGCGCGGATGTCATTAAAGTAGAGGCGCCTGAGAAAGGTGAAGGAAG
>JBOGJX010000102.1:0-4380 GCA_050745285.1 Terriglobia bacterium | reverse complement strand
GTTCTAACCGCTCCTTTTCCTTCAGTATCACACCCATCGATTAACCGAAGAACAATCTATAGCTACCTGGGAGGAATTATGAATGGCAATCTAGCACCCGTAATGGAAAGCTCCAGCCTGAATATGGCTGCACTGCGAGCGAGATTTGGCGGAAAAAACGCCCGTGTCGGAGTTATCGGCTTAGGCTACGTCGGCCTTCCTCTAAGCCTGTTGTTTGCCCGGAGTGGGCTCGCGACCACAGGGTTTGATATCGATTCCGCGAAGGTTGAGAAGCTCCGTCGAGGCGAGAGCTATATTAAGCACATCGCCGATGGGGCTATTGCCACAGCATTGGGGGAAAAGCGATTCGGGGCATCGGCCGATTTTTCCACGCTGCCGGAAATGGACGCGGTCATCATTTGCGTCCCGACACCGCTTGATGAGCACCACGAGCCAGATCTTTCCTATGTGCGTAACACGGTGGAGGCTATCCGCCCCCACTTACGCCCCGGCCAGCTCATTGTGCTCGAGAGCACAACATATCCTGGCACGACAGAAGAAGTCGTATTGCCCATCCTGCAACAATCGGGATTATGCTGTCCGGTATGGCCCTATGAGACCGATGGCCGGGCCGTGAACGGCGATCGAAGTGATGATTGCGACTTTCTTCTGGCGTTCTCTCCTGAGCGTGAAGACCCAGGAAATGGGCAATTTAAAACTCATCAGATCCCGAAAGTCATCGGAGGGGTCAACGCGCCGAGCGCGATTGCAGCCCAAGCCCTTTATGGACAAGCATTCGACCGGACTTTTATCGTCAGCTCATCGCGTACCGCCGAGATGTCTAAACTGCTGGAGAATATCTATCGCTGCGTCAACATTGCCCTCGTGAACGAGATGAAGCTGCTGTGCATACGCATGGGAATTGATATTTGGGAGGTCATTGAAGCTGCGAAGAGCAAGCCGTTTGGCTTCACTGCATTTTACCCAGGGCCCGGGCTAGGAGGGCACTGCATCCCCATCGATCCCTTTTACCTGACATGGAAAGCGCGGGAATACGAGTTCTCCACGCGATTTATCGAGCTTGCCGGCCAGATCAACACAGCAATGCCGTGCCACGTGGTTGACACCATTGCCTCAGCGCTTAACCGGCGCAAACAATGTCTGCAAGACTCCCGCATCCTGATCCTGGGCGTAGCCTACAAGAAAGACGTCGATGATGTGCGCGAGTCTCCCTCTCTCCGTATCATGGAACTGCTTGAGCAGCGCGGAGCCGAGGTTGATTATCACGACCCGTATTTGCCCCGGCTGCATAGGATGCGGCATTACGATCTGCGGCATCTCAGCTCCGTAGAGCTGACTGCAGAGGCGCTCGCGACGTATGACGCGGTCGTTATCGCGACCGATCACTCAAATTTTGACTATGCTTTTATCGTGCACAATGCCGGCTTGGTCATTGACACGCGTAACGCGACGAAGGAGGTTAAGGATTATCGGGAGAAGATCGTCCGCTGCTGAAGGGAGTAACAACTGCAATATTCTGCGTGAGCCACAATGCCGATTGCTCGCAATCCTTTTGAATGAATGTGACACCTTACCAGCCGGATACACCAGAGGGGGAGACAGCGTTACGGCACGGTTAAAACCGTGCCCTTCCGCCCTCCCTGGCCGAACATCTCGGAGCAAACTCTTCGCGGAGCTTAACCTGAGCGAAGCCGAAGGACTCAGAGCAACAGCTCAAGAGTATTCTTCGGCGCCCCCACAGACAAGCAGTCATCGTACGATTGACCTGCTCCACCCTGCTTAAGATACCCGCCAGATAAACCTGACACCCGTCGTCCGAAATCAGCAAAGAACCATCCGCTTGCAACCGCACCCCCCACAATTCTCCCGTAGACGCTCTTGCCTAGCCTGAATTTCTACCCAGGCTGGCGGGGCCAGAATCTATTCCCTGGGGATCCCGTCGGTATGGAGTTTTAGCGTCGTAAGCGTAGGTCAATGGCGCAGACGCTACGGTGTTTGCAGCGTCTGTAATTCGTCGTGCTCCGGCCCAACCCCCCGGGTCGCACACATTGCAAAAGGACGCGACGTGCGCGCCACCCGCGAAATTGAATTTATTGATCACCTGCTGTCGAGAAAAAGGATTGTAGCGCAGAGTTTTAAGTCAAAACTCTGCGCTACTACAACCCGCCACCCTCCATCGGTAGTGGGCCGACTCTATGCGTTCACTCGCCTCCGCCACCACAGGCAGAACGAAGCACTTAGCAACCCCGTGCCAAAGAGCAGCAAGCTGCTAGGCTCCGGGGTCGCGGTCACCGCGAAGGAGTGAACGCTCGCGGTGGGCTCAAGCGGCCGGCTAGCGCTGCTGATCGCAGACGGACCGTCCTGTGAAGCGAGGGCCGTTAGCTTGATCGAGGGCACGCGAACCATCGCGGACTGGCCGGCAACTATCCCGTTCGTAATCTTCACATATAATGAGTCAGCCAAGGCAGACTGGGTGGCCAGCGCAATCAAGGCTACCAGGATCGTTAAATGAAGTAATCTTCGCATCAGGATCTCCTTTTCTCTTAGGGCTCCAAGCTGGCAACGGCAGCTCAGGCGTACAATTCTTAAATCAGTTCGGTACGCGCCGAACCTCGAACGCTTTCCCACAGGAAATTAACCATCGAGGGAAGGCCTTCGCTATGGGAATCTCATGTCGTTGGGCCACCGCACAAATCCATGGCCTGCCATACATCCCGCCTGTTCCGATCTCTCCGGGATCTGCTTTACTCCATCCGGTATAAGACCACTACGCTTCGCTGTCAATCGGACGAAGGTACCATTGTAACCTTGATGATTACTCACGCCGCCCTAGGCTGACGATCTGGCTTGCCACCGCTTGTTGTTTGGGCGTTTATAACCGATTTGATTCCTGTCCTTTCGTCCCATTGACGCGCTCTCTGCGCTCACTTATAAGTAGCAGGGGCGCAGTTGTAGAGTTTTTTTAAGGCGCCCGTTGTCCGGTCTTTGTTGTGCTGTGCTGGACATCGTTTGGTTCAACAAAAGAGGGGATAAAAAATGAAAAACGCAACTCGAAAAGTGTGGCTTCTATCTATGGTTGCTCTCTTGTGCTTCTGCTTTGCTCCTGGCGCCTTTGCGGGCCCTGTCAGCATGACGCTCACAAGCGCCGGAAGCAATGTTTTGGGTGGTGTCTACGTTGGTCCTTACACCGCGACAATTAACGGAGTTTCGACGCCGGTGATATGCGATGATTTTATGGACGACACTCACGTCGGCGAATCTTGGAACGCCAACGTATCCACTTTTCCAAGCCTGAGCAATGTGCATTTTGAACAAGGTCAATCAGACCAGACAAAGCTTTATGATGAAGCTGCGTGGTTGATCCTCCAGATGACGGCGCCCGCCAATGCTTCTAATCCATCGACGGTGGGCAATATTCAGTATGCGATCTGGGCTATTTTCGATCCCAGCGCCCTCAACCAGATCAGCGGGTCTGATCTTACCAATGCGCAAGGCTGGCTGAGCCAAGCTCAGGCGCAAACCTTCACATCGGGTGAATTCTCTAATTTTGCAGTGTATACGCCAACCCCGAGTACGCCGCCGCAAGAATTCATAACCTATAGCACGCCGGAGCCTTCAGTCGCACTCATTTTATGCGCTAATTTGTTGCTTTTCGGCTTGGCGGCCGTATTCCTTCGCCGTCGCGGGATGCTGCTTGTCAGTGATTAGCCCCGGTTAAGGCAACAAAGTTTAATGCATTCCTGGATGCGCGACGGCGCCGAGGCATAGATTCGGCGGAAGTCAAAGGAGTGTGTGCCGAGGGCTTTGGCGAAGGGCGACCGCTGAGTTCTCCTGTCAGTAGTCAATGGCAGCCCAAGAATTGAAGTTTCAGGCTCGGTTGCGTTTTCAAGCTCCCCTCACCCGTGCCCGTGGGATTCCCTCTAGCCATGGAAGAGGGAGCTAATCCCATTTGCCCTTCCCTTCTCCCCCCCAAGGGAGGGGCGGGCCGTGAGGGGTTTATTGAAAGCCGACAGACAATTCCAGATTGCGAAGCCTTGACCCTCTTGCGGAAACCCACCGCCTCTACCGCTACTCGAATGCGCGCCTGCAGCGCGTTGTGAATCATCCCTCATCACTGCAGTAGCCGCGGCCCAGCGTCTCTCAGGTTCAGTTCCAACAACCCCTTAAATCACTACTGTCCGGTTAAAAGTCGAATAGATTCAATTGGTTGTCGGGGTTGACACCCCAGTTTTCGAGAGCTGGTTTCGTAAGTACTTCTAAAATAGGCAGTTTCTCGAAGAGTGACAAGCTCAAAATTTGTAGAATTGTGTAGAGGCTCCGGTCCAGGTGCAGACTCTTTTTGAGAATGGCCACCAGAACATAGACCGAGACGGCGATCCA
>JBOGJX010000101.1:0-3335 GCA_050745285.1 Terriglobia bacterium | reverse complement strand
CCTTAAAGAGGTTCTCCGCAAGCTCAAGACGCGCCGCGACCTCACGGTTGAATGGGTTCGGCAGACGCCCCGCCTCAGTTGCGTTCCGCCGCGCGCCGCGTTCTATGCCTTTCCGCGGCTGGATATTCCAGAGAGTGACGAGGAGTTTGTGCGAGGAGTGCTGCTCGAAAAGCTGGTCCTCGTGGTGCACGGCAGCGGCTTTGGCCCGCTCGACGCCGCCGGCCACTTCCGCATTGTCTATCTTGCGGATGAAGAGACGCTTGGCCGCGCTTATCGAGGCATCGCGGAATTCCTGCAGGAACGTTATTCGTGACTTGGAAGTAGGATGGCGGCGGTGTGTTTTGACGTTCGTCGTCGCCCCCGCGAAAGCGGGGGCCTATCGCGTGGATTCCCGCCTTCGCGGGAATGACAGCGCTCTTGGTTCCGATAAAAAACCGCAGAGTTTTAAAAACAAAACTCTGCTCTACATCGCGAGTGCTCCGCGGAAAGGGAAAGCATGAATAAATCCGATTTTTTGCAGAATAAAATCCAGCATATCAACATCAAGGCGCATGACGTCACTTCGCTCGTGGATGCGATGCAATTGATGGCCTATAGCGCCCGGGATCTGGCCCGCGCGGCGGAGATTTACGAGCGCATGCTGCGCGACCCGGAGTGCGGCGTGATCCTCTGCCTTGCGGGCTCGCTGATCAGCGCCGGGTTGAAGCAGGTGTTCGTGGACTTAATCCGGCACAACATGGTGGACGCCATCGTGAGCACGGGTGCGAACATCGTCGATCAGGATTTCTTCGAGGCGCTGGGCTTCCATCACTACATGGCGGAAGAGCGGCTGCGCGCGGGCATGGACGACTCCACGCTGCGCGAGCTTCACATTGACCGCATTTACGACACCTTGATTGATGAAGACGAATTGCGCATTTGTGATGACACGGTGCGGGTGATCGCCGACGGGCTCGATCCGCGCCCCTATTCCTCGCGCGAGGTCATCCGCGAGATGGGGGCGTGGCTCGAACGCCAAGGCAAGACGCGCGAAAGCATCGTGCTCGAAAGCTACCGCAAGGACGTGCCCATCTTCTGCCCCGCCTTCAGCGATTGCTCGGCCGGTTTTGGGTTGATTATGCACCAGCACAGGCGCGGCGAAAACGCCAAGGTCACGCTTGACAGCGTGAAGGATTTTTACGAGTTGACGCAGTTGAAGATCAGGAATCCAATCACAGGGCTATTCATGATCGGCGGCGGCGTGCCCAAGAACTTCACCCAGGACGTGGTGGTGGCGGCGGATACGCTTGGCGTGGACGTGCCTATGCACAAGTACGCTGTGCAGGTCACGGTGGCCGACGTGCGTGACGGCGCCCTTTCAAGCAGCACGCTGAAGGAGGCCAGCAGTTGGGGAAAGGTGGATACCACCTACGAGCAAATGGTTTACAGCGAGGCCACGCTGGCCGTGCCCCTCATCACCGGTTATGCCTATCATCGCGGCGCATGGAAGGATCGCAAAGAACGCCGCTGGGCGAACCTGCTGCAAGCGGCCGTGACGGCGTGATTTGGATTATTCGTGAGGCTTGGTTCGGCAGGTGGAAGGGTACGCCCCCACCCCTCACCCGCCGCTCCGCGGCACCCTCTCCCTGGGGGGAGAGGGCAGGAATCACAAGTTTTTTTGGAAGCCAGCCCTCTCCCTAAGGGAGAGGGGGAACCCCGACGAGTCGGGGTGGGTGAGGGCTTGAGGGGGGCTAAAACCCCGCCCTCCGGGCAATCTACACCGCTACAATATCTTCCCGCTCGGCGTCCCAGCGTACGGCGCGTTTCTGATGAAGCGCTGCCAGCGACATTTGGCACGCGATGGCGGATTTATACCCCAGCTCAAACGGGCAATGCGGCTCCTCGCGGCTGCGGACGCAGTCGAAAAAATTCTGCATGTGCATGAGGGTTTCGTCGCCCCCGCCCACAATGTCCGGGCGGCTGTGAGAGGATTCCGGAGGCCCTTCCACCGGCCCGTGGTGATGCCTTCCTTCGGGCACGTAGCGGATGTTCTCATCCTGCCGGATGATTGTTCCCTTCCGTCCCAATAGGAGATCGTCATCCGACGTGTAATAGCGGTTGCCAAATCCCGAGTTCCAGGTAAATAGCAGCTTTTCCGGCTGCTCCATCGAAACGTTCATCGTATCGGGCACTTCCATTTCGGGTGAGATGTAGTTCGCCCCGGTCATCTGCACAAGGCTCGGAATGCCCAGGTTCAGCGCCTTGTACCAGAACCCAACCTGATGCACCATGTTTTCGAACACGTTTCCGCCCGAATAATCCCAGAAAAAGCGCCAGTTCATGTAGCGGTTGGGATCGAACGGATGCGGCGCGGCGTCACCCTCGAACATTTTCCAATTTATGTTGGCGAGGTTGCAATCGGAGGGAATGCTGCGCTTCCAGCCGCCATAGGCCGCGTTGCGATACATGTGCGTGTGAAGCGCGGTCACCACCCCCATTTCATCCGGCGAGGCCATGGTGTGCGCCTTGCCTTGCGCGGGCCCGCTGGTTGACTGGATGCCCACCTGCACGACGCGCTTCGACCCCTGGAACGCGCGCTTCATTCGCCGCGCATGGTCAGGATTAAAGGCCATCGTTTTTTCCTGATAAACGTCCTTGCCGGCATGGATGGCGGGCACAAAATTCAGCGCGTGCTGGTGCTGCGGCGTGGCAATGATCACGGCGTCGATGCTCTTGTCGTCCAGCAGCCGCCGAAAGTCGCTATACTGCTTTGCGTTGGGAATAACGCTCTTCACTTCCTCAAGACGCCGCGTATAAAGGTCCGCCACGGCGACGGCTTCCACGTTTTTGCATTTGATCGCGGTTTTCAGATCCTCCGTGCCGCGGCCGCCCGCGCCAATCAGCGCAAACCGGATGCGATCATTGGCCCCGAGCGCGCGGCTCGCGGGCAGCATTTGCGAGGCTGCGAGCGCTGCCGTCCCTCCCAGAACTTGTCCCATAAATTTACGCCGGCTTGGCATGTTGTTCCTCCAAATAACGATACTGGGTTAAGTCGTGTTACCGCTGTGTCAGGGCATGGCTTTAGCCATGCCGCGCGGTGCGCCTTCCCTTGATCCCTGGGGCTTTAGCCACTGATGCCCTCAGCGGCTAAAGCCGTCGATCTTTTAGATCCTGGTTTGGCACGGCTAAAGCCGTGCCCTGACACGCCGCTATCGAACTTAACCTTGTAATGATAGAAGTCCAGGATGAATGCCCGATGCCGGGACAAAGTTTCCTTGGGGTAGTCATCCAGTTTGATCTCTTCCAGCCGGAGTCCCGTCCGGCCGACCACGTACTCAACATCCTGGGGGTGGAAC
>JBOGJX010000100.1:0-16056 GCA_050745285.1 Terriglobia bacterium | reverse complement strand
GAATTCGGGTTAAAACCGTGCCCTTCCGCTCTCCTAACCGGAATTTTCGGAGCAGACCTCATGCGCCTTCGGCGCACCACGTGGGGATGAAAATGGCGTAGGGACACCGCCGCTATAACTGATTGAGATCCCTGATCCTTACTTCGATGACCTGGGTGAAGCCCGCAGCCTGTTGCGGCGAGTAGCCTGCGGCGCGAAATGCGTCACCGATCTGGCGCTGAGAGAGGTGAGCGAGCAATTGCCCCAGCCACTTGGCGTCGGCGCGTGGAATATCTCTCCCGATCCAATGCGACCGCAAGTCGGTGATGAACTGGGGCAAAACGATAAGATAGTTTAGCGACGGCCGGGTTGGCACGTCGAAGCTTACGTATCCGGTTGTCTCTCGCGTGATGAACTTGGAGCGGCGATAAGACTTGAGATTGCCTTTGGATTTCGCGTCGGTCCAACTCTGGCCTGTTGTTCCGAGGCTCGACCCGAGGTCCTTCACCATGTAGATCCGCGGCGGCAACTCCGGCTTCTCAGGGCGCGCCTCCTGATAGACGGCGTTATTATCATCCTTGAGGTCCCAACTATTGATCACGGCCATCAATACTCTTAGTCCGTTAAGCGGGCCAGTACCTACAAAGGGATTGCGCCGCCATTGCCAGTAGCCGATCCTTTTTTCGCCCTTTGGATATCGCTTTAACCGGACGTTATGCATGATGCCGCCGGGTCCGATTAGCTTCCGGCCGCGCTTGACGTGCAGGGGCATATTTTCAACTCGCACCTCGGGCGCGTAGTAATCTTCGTTTGCATAGTAGCCGGCTGCCCAGACCAATCGCGTGGCCGCGACTTCAGGCCGGGCCTCCGGTCCAAGCTTGATCTTCCATTTGGCGCCGGCCAGGTCTCGAACCTCGTACTTTGGATTCGACCCATTGAGATCTTCCTTTACGAAGATGAACGTGGCGCCTGGAACGTGCTGCTTTCCCCCAGGCCCATAGAACAGATTGCGAGAGGCGATATCGGTTGGATAGCGCCACAACATCGCCGGTGGCGGGGTTTCACCAACGCTCACCCGCCCGCCATGAGCTTTGTTCCCTTTCGGGGGGGCGGCGGCCGTCGGACCGGTGAGAGTAGCGATAATCGTGACGATGAAGATGGAGGTTCCAAAAATCTTTCTATTGCCGGGCATGCGGACGCTCCTTGTATTAAACAGACGAGCCAGTGGATCTGCAAAGGCCGCTGGTGGCGATTTCCCCCGACCCCTGTAGAATCGTCTTAACGTATTCTGCACCAATCTATCCTCTTCCAAACCTTTTTCTGCCCCCGCTGCCGTGAAAATAGCCAAACGACCTGCTGAAATACACAGGTTGATGCGTTCTTTGTAGGGGCACGCCATGGCGTGCCCTCAGGCGCAGCAAGCATCTCCCCTATGCTATTTTCATGCGAAGTGTTGTGCCGTAGGCACATGTCTGCCACGGAAAGGGCGCCCAAGAGGGCGGGGGCGCACTGTTTTCACGGCGTCGTGATGTGCTCGCTATTCCCTGTGTCCCCACGCGGCGAGGCTACGCCGTTTTTTCCGGCTGGTAATATCCCAGTTGCTACTTGCCGCTGCGGGGAAGCGGAGACATAATCCTTGACGGCGGTCCGAGTCCTGCCCCTGTACTGGAAGTGTGGCCCGCTGGCTCTTCGCGAGGTGCTTCAGCAACCTGCTAACGAGACGTTCAATGAAGCTATTGTCACAACCCGGTGACGGCGTGGCGCCCTTGATACGAGGAATCGACGTCGCCAAAAAGAGCATCGAGATCGTCATTTTCCGTTTCGACCGCCCCGAGGTGGAACGCGCGCTGAAAAAGGCCGCGAGCCGGGGCGTTTTCATCCACGCTCTGATCGCTTACACAAACCGGGGCGGCGAGAAAAACCTGCGCAAATTGGAGATGCGGCTTCTCGCGGCCGGTGTCTCAGTGGCGCGTACAGCCGGCGATTTGGCGCGTTATCATGACAAGTTGATGATCATTGACCGGAAGATTCTCTATCTACTGGCATTTAATTTCACCTATCTCGACATCGGGCATAGCAGGAGCTTTGGTCTCATCACGAAAAATCGCAAGCTCGTACAGGAAGCGGTCAGGCTGTTCGAAGCCGACACCAAACGGCAGCCCTACACGGCCAGCTTCGATAGTTTCGTTGTCAGTCCGGTGAACGCGAGAAGGGCGCTGGCGGCGTTCATTAAAGGGGCAAAGAAACAGTTGCTGATATACGATGTTAGAATCAGCGATCCCGCCATGGCCCGCCTCTTGGGTGAGCGAGCGCGCGCCGGGGTCGAAATCAAGATTATAGGGCGCCTCACCCGGAGGGCTATCAACTTGGACGTACGGCGGCTGGCGCGATTACGCTTGCACACTCGTACGATCATTCGCGATCGAAGTGCAGTGTTCCTGGGCAGCCAAAGCCTTCGCGCCCTTGAGTTGGACGCCCGCCGCGAAGTAGGCGTCATCTTTCGCGATGCCCGAGTAGTAAACAACATCATCAAGACCTTTGACGAAGATTGGGAGTCGGGTCTGACAGGTGAAAGCCCCGCGGAAGAGACGACGGCAATCCACGAGCCGCTTCCTGCCGCTAAGACGGCAAAAAAAGTGGCGAAGGCCGTCGCGGGTGAACTGCCGCCCGTGTCCTCCGTTCTTGAGCGAATTGTGACGGAGGCGGTTGGGAAGGACGTGGAGCTTCATGTAGATTGTGACGAGGTTGAAAAGACGCTCAAGCAGGCAGTCAAGGGAGCGGTTCGTGATGCCGTGGAAGATATCGTGCAGCAAGTAGCCGACCAGAAAGGAATCGGAAAACCATAGCGAAGTCCGCATTCTTTCCCAAGCACACCCTGACACCATTCTACCGGTACAGTGCATCTAAACAGTCACATGGAAATCAAAAGATCCTCCGTGCTCTCATTTGCGATTTTATTTTTCTGGGCGGCGGGCTGCCTCCCATTGAGGGCGAGCGGGCCATTGCAAGGGCCGCCGGTGAACCGGAATGCTCTTTTGATTCAGGATTTCGAGAATCGGGTGGCGCAGTACGTTAAACTGCATAAACAGATGGAGGCCGCCTTGCCTTCTCTCAAACCAGGCGGCGCGGCGAAGGTTGCTGATCATCAACGAATGCTAGCAGACAAGCTACGGGCGGCCCGGCGGCGCGTAAAGCAGGGCGATATTTTTACTCCTGAAATCAGCACGGAGTTCAGGCGGCTTATCAGAACGGCCATGCATGGAGCCCGCGCGGCTCGCATCCAAACAAGCCTTAGACACGCTGAACCGGTGAAGTTGCGCCTTTACGTGAACGAGGCGTACCCTCAAGCCATCCCATTGCAATCGATGCCGCCGACTCTATTGCTCAATCTTCCCAAGCTGCCGCCGCAGTTGGAATATCGGATTGCGGGCCGGGATCTGGTTCTCCGCGATGTGGGGTCGAACCTGGTTGTTGATCTGATCCGTAATGCGATTCCGTAACTCATCGTCTTCATACTTCCTCCGGGGAACAATGCGGCAAATCATCCTCCTCATTGTTGTACTCTCATCAGGCTTAAGCTTCGTTCAATGCGCCCAGCAATCCGCAAGCGTTTCTGAAGCTCAAAGCTCCTTGCAGGCTACTGCCAGTCAAACCGTCCCGAAACTCGCGCTGCCGCTTAAGCCGAAGTCTGTCCGTTTCGCTGTTATAGGCGACAGCGGAAGTGGCAGTCCTCCGCAATATGAAGTTGCTCATGAGATGCAGGTGCTGCGAGGGCAATTTTCTTTCAATTTTGTAATTATGTGCGGCGACAACATTAACGGCGGCCACGGTCCCCGCGCTTTCCAGCAAAAATTTGAACAGCCATATAAGGGGCTGCTCGACGCCGGCGTGAAGTTTTATGCGTCGCTCGGCAACCATGACAACCCCAACGAGCGCTTCTACAAACTCTTCAACATGGAAGGGAAACGCTATTATTCCTTTAAGAAGGGAAACGTCGCCTTCTTCGCGCTTGATAGCAATTACATGGATCCGGTCGAAGTAGCGTGGCTCAAAAAGCAGCTTCAAAGCTCAAACTCGGCCTGGAAGATCTGCTTCTTTCATCACCCTCTATATTCGGACGGAAGGACGCACGGCCCGGACATGGATTTGCGCGCTATCCTGCAACCAATTTTCGTGCAATACGGCGTCAATGTGGTCTTTTCCGGGCATGACCACGTGTACGAAAGGATCAAGCCACAAAAGGGAATTTACTATTTCGTGGAGGGCAACTCCGGGGAGTTGCGCTACCACAATCTCAGGCGCTCCACCGAGATGGCTGCTGGCTTCGACACTGACCGGGCGTTCATGTTGGTTGAGATTGCAGGCGATCAGTTTTACTTCCAGACGATCTCGCGGACGGGCCGGAAGGTCGATTCCGGAGTGCTCGAACGCCAGCGTTGATAGTGTGAGAGCACGCTATCGCACGCGCGGCTCAGTAATCGAGGAAGCAGATGCCAAGGCGGTATTCAGCAAAAGGAGGGCAGCCCGGACAAAAGCCAGAGAGCGGAATCAAGAGGCTTCGGATGTGCTGACGCCGGAGAAAATTGCAGCAATTCTCGAAGGAATGCCGGACCGATTGCGCACCGTGATCGAGTTAGACGCCTTATGGGGCTGCAACAGCAGGGGTCGATTTCGCTGAGTCCTTCATAATGTTGGCGTCCCCGACGGGATTTGAACCCGTGTTACCGCCGTGAAAGGGCGGTGTCCTAGGCCGGGCTAGACGACGGGGACGATGCTTGTCATGAAGAGGGCTTCAAAAAAGGGGCGCGCGGATCCCATCGTCAAGGACGAGAAACACAAAAATTATCGTATCAGCGCGGCTCTGAAACTGTCAATGCGTGCGGCGAGCTAATAGTGGGCCTGTTTGAAGTAGGGGCGGCATTATGCCGCCGCAAATGGCGGGGTAAACCCGCTGCTACACCTCAAACTAACCCACTACCGGCGAGCTTGAAAGATGAAGGATTTCTTATGCTACTCCACACACCACGGCGATAAAAATGGCCCCAGGCTTGCCTTAGTTTAGCGATGTGCGGATCGCTATGATGCGTCTGACTAATTTCTCTGCTTGCGGCCTTGCTCCACACCCGGCGGAGCCGCAGATACTTGACCGCCCGGCAAGGCGCGGGGAACACGAGGGTTGTTGGGCGCTCCGTGTGATGACTCGTAAGGCTTAAGGAGAGAGTCCTGAGCACGGGTAACGATCTACTTCTGGCAGTGTATTTCTCCATGAGTCCAAGATGAAGGAATTCTTAAGACAGCCAAGAATAACAGCTCTCAATCTCATAAGAGTCGAAAAGGCCCGCAAACGGTACGATGTCAGTTAACGGATGAGTCCAGTTGGCTTCCGCAATGTATGGGTTGTCTCGGCCCTGCCAGCGGGCCAGTCCCATGGCAGTCGATCCTGTTGCTTGGCGACACCCGCAAAGCATGAAGATTTAGTCGGAAGAGCACGGCTTCAGCCGTGCCGTCAGACCATGCGTTTGAACCTTCTTCCGCTGCGGCGATGGGCGAGCCGCCAATCGCCGCAGCGGAAGATAACGAAAATGGGAAGCGCCTTGCGGCACGGTTAAAACCGTGCCCTTCCGCTGTTTTGACCGGAATTTTCGGAGCGATTCTTCGCTTCGCCCAGAATGACAACTAAAAAGCGTTGTTCAACAACCGTTTAAAACCTGAAACCCGTTAATCGGGCATTATAGCAGGAACCCGCAGGTTGCTGAAAAACCCGTAGCGGCGGCTTCATACCGCCATGGGCACGATGAAAACACGTGACGTGTGGCGATGTAAAATCGCCGCTACACCCCTCATGCGAGATTTTTCAGCAAACGGCCACAGGCGGTTTTGCGCTTGAATCTGAGTTGAGTCCGGTCTATGCTTTCGGCCAGCCTTCTAGCAGTCAACTTTGCGTTCCGGAGTGTGTATGGCTACTTCGTTGCCAGGCTACGTCAAATCCTCTGTTCCAAACCCGCGCTCCAACCGTGCGCCGTGGTATAAAAACACATTTCCCGCTTATGCGGGCATTTTCCTCTGGGTAGCGTTCTACCTTGGGCTTGCCGGTCCGACCATCAGCCTGGCCAGTCCGTGGATATGTATTCTGGCCTTGGTGGTGGCGGGCCTTCTGTGCTTCGTGCTGTTTTATTACGCCTCCGGGATGCTCGGCATGCAGACGGGCCGCACGCTTTACATCGTGGGTACCTCCACATTCGGCGCACAGGGCGGCTACTTCATGCCGGGAATCCTCATGGGATTACTTCAGATCGGGTGGTTCGCCGTGGCGACGTATTTTGCCACCGATTACATAATGACCGGCCTGCACAACACGTCCAAAACGCTCTTCATCATCATCGCCGTGATTTGGGCGTATGGACTTGCCTGGGTTGCGATCAAGGGCATTCGTTACGTGGCGCGTCTCGCGCAGTTTCTAAATTGGGTGCCGCTGATCATGATCCTGATCGTGTTTTGGGCCAACAAGGGCGGCATCTCCCAATACAAGCCCGCGCATCCAGACCCGGGCCTGGGCTTTCTCGCCGTCCTCTCCATCGTGATTGGCTTCTTTGCCACGGCGGGCGCGGCGGGCGCGGACTTCTGCATGAGCAACCGCAGCCGGCGTGACGTTATTCTGGGTGGCTTGACGGGCATTGCCTTGGCGATCGTCGTGGCGGGCGGACTGCCCATCCTGGCCGTGGCCGGGCACATTGGGAAAACGGGCGGCGCTCCAAATTATGATTTCGCGGCGGCAATCTCCGGCGTAGGAAGCCTCGCGCCCGTCATGTTCTTCCTCTTCGCGGCGGCGTCCCTGGTGCCCACCTGCTTTTGTGCGTTCATCGTCTCAAACAGCTTCGGCACGATGCTGCCCAAGATTCCGCGTAGCGCTTCCACGATCGTCGGTGTCTCGATTGGGGCGTTGCTGGCCGTTACCGGCGTGGCCAAGAACCTCATCACATTTTTCAACATCGTGGGAGCTTCCTTTGGACCTATTTGCGGCGCCATGGCGGCGGATTATTTGCTGGCGGGAAGGAAATGGTCGGGGCCGCGCCAGGGGATCAACTGGGCGGGATATATCGCCTGGGCAGTTGGGTTTGTGGTGGGGATTTTGAAATACATTCCCGGCGTCCCCGCTTCCTGGGTGCGGGCGGACCAGCCGGCCGTGCTCTTTTCATTCATCGTGGGTTTCGTAGTCTATTGGGTGCTGTCTAAAGCCGGATGCCGGCCTCGCGTGGTGGAGATCGAAAATCAAAAGACAGAAGCCGCGGCGTGACCGGGTGAGGCGCTCTCTTGGAGTGCGGCGCCTTGGCGCCGCTTTGTAGGGCGCAGGGCTTGCCCTGCGCCCTGGGGCGCATCAAGCAGCGCCCCTACGGAAGCGGAGCAAGCTCCCACCCGGGGAAAGAATACAAAAGGTGTTATTGAATGTTGGAGGAAATTTATGCGCCGATGGCGACCGTGTTCTCTGTGCGCGTAACCGCGCGATAGAGTGTGTCGCGCTCGAAAGGTTCAAGGCCGGCTTCGCGGATCAGGCGAACCAGTTGCTGTCGGGTCATCCCCAGCGGCGTGGTCGCTCCGGCATCGTGGTAGATTTTCTCCTCGACCACCGTGCCGTCAATGTCGTCCGCGCCGAACCGCAGCGCCACCTGGGCCATGCGGGGCGTGAGCATGATCCAGTAAGCCTTGATGTGCGGGAAATTATCGAGCAGCAGACGCGCTACGGCGATGGCCTTCAGGTCCGTAAACCCGGTGGTATCACGATAATCGATGTCTTTACCGAGCTCGGTGTGGGCGGGATGGAACTTAAGGGGGATAAACGTCATGAAGCCACCCGTTTCATCCTGAAGCTCACGCAATTGGAGCAGATGGTCCACTCGATCTTCGTTCGATTCCACGTGCCCGTAAAGCATGGTGGCGGTCGAGTGCAGGCCCAGCTCGTGCGCCGTTCGGTGCACTTTGATCCAGGCGTGAGCGCCGATTTTGTGATCGCAAACCTTGCGCCGCGTGGCCGGGGCAAAGACTTCCGCTCCACCTCCGGAGATTGACCCGAGACCCGCTTCTTTTAGCCTTTCGAGAATTTCCCGGTAGTTCAGACGCGCGCGCTGGGAATAATAGGCAATCTCAACCGCGGTGAAGGCTTTGAGATGGACGGTGGGAAACCGCTCCTTCAGGCCTCGAATGAGATCAACGTAGTATTCAAACGGAAGGTCCGGGTGCAACCCGCCGACAATGTGGAATTCGGTGATAGCTTCGGTCCAGCCCTCGCCCGCGGTGCGGAAAGCTTCATCGAGAGACATCGTATAGGCCCCCGGCGCGTCCAGCTTGCGTCCGAAGGCGCAGAGGCGGCAACTGGCCACGCAGACGTTGGTGGGGTTAATGTGACGGTTGACGTTGAAATACGTGCGGTTGCCGTGCAGCTTCTTCCGCACGTGGTGAGCAAGGTAGCCGATGGCCAGAATGTCGCTCGAGCGGAAAAGCGAAACCCCGTCTTCGAACGAGAGCCGCTCGCCGGCAAACACCTTTTCAGCAGCCGGTTTCAGGGATGAATCTTCAATTTGTAAATTCTCGGGAAGCATTGGATTAGCTATTTCCTTAAGACTTTCCAAAGTCACTGAACGTTCCGGCACAAAGGGCCGCCAGACCTGCCAAAGTCTATATTAACCTTGGCGAGGCTAGGCGCGCAAACTGTACCGCGTGGATCACCTGCCCTTCGGTTGAATCTGTAAAACCGCGGCGCCGCGCAGTCGTTGCTTGATGTCATCAGCGACCCAACCTTCCTTTATTGCGCGTTGTTTAGAAGCGCGTTACGGCCGGCGGTTTTCCATTTACTTTCGAACCTCTCCCGGTTTATGGTTCGCGGCATATGGCGTGACGCGTGGAGTGCAGCCGCGAGGGCGGCCATGCGCAATGCTTCCGGCGGCACGGTTCCATTCGCCGCGAATCCCCCCAGCAGCAGGCGATCGAGAAACGCGGTATCAAAATCTCCGGCGACAAAATCCGGATGGTCCAGCAGGCGGCGGAAAAATCCGATATTCGTTTTAATTCCCATCACCTGGTATTCACTAAGCGCACGGCGCATGCGCGCCATCGCTTCCTGCCGGCCGCGTCCCCATGCTACGAGTTTCGAGAGCAAGGGGTCATACTCCAGCGGCACAGTCCAGCCTTCGTAAATGCCGCTATCATCCCGTATTCCGGGTCCCATCGGTACGCGCAACCGCCGGATTAAGCCCGGAGAAGGGAAGAAATTGTTGAGGGGATCCTCGGCATAAATACGGCATTCGAGGGCGTGGCCGCGGCGCTCCACGTCTGTTTGGCTCCAAGGCAGCGGCTCACCCGCCGCAATACGAATCTGAACCTTGACGAGGTCGATTCCAGTTACCGCTTCCGTCACCGGATGCTCCACCTGCAGCCGAGTATTCATCTCCAGGAAATAGAAATTCCGGTCCTGATCAACCAGGAATTCCACCGTGCCCGCGTTGGTATAGCCGGCAAGCTGGCCGATGCGCACCGCTGTTTCACCTATGCGGCGGCGAAGCTCCTCGCTGACAAAAGGTGAGGGCGATTCCTCCATGACCTTCTGATGACGCCTCTGAAGCGAGCACTCGCGCTCGCCAAGATGAACAATATGCCCGTGATGATCTCCCAAAATCTGGACTTCGATGTGGCGAGGCCGGTTGAGGTGTTTTTCGAGGTAAACCGAGGCATCATTAAACGCGTTCTGCGCTTCTGAACGAGCCGTGCGGAAGGCAGATTCCAGGTCAATCTCGCGCTCGACGGTTCGCAGACCCTTGCCGCCGCCCCCCGCAGCCGCCTTCAACATTACAGGGTAGCCGAGGCTGGCCGCGGCGTGTTTCACTTCCTCAAAGCTTTCAAGATTCCCGCTGGTTCCGGGGACTACGGGCAGGCCTGCTTGGATGACGGCGCGGCGGGCAGCGGTCTTCGATCCCATCAACTCCATAGCGCGGGCGGTGGGCCCAATGAAGACAATGCCTGACTTCGCGCATTCGCTGGCGAATTCCGGGTTTTCTGAGAGAAATCCGTATCCCGGATGGATGGCCTCAGTTTGGCTGGCGCGTGCCGCTTCCAAAATGTGATCAATGCGTAAGTAGCTCTCAACCGAGGGGGGCAGTCCAATGCGGTAGGCTTCATCGGCGTAGCGCACGTGAAGGGCGTTGCGGTCCGCGTCCGAATAGACCGCTACAGTATAGATACCCATCTCCCGGCACGCCCGCATCACCCGGACCGCAATCTCACCCCGGTTCGCGACAAGTATTTTTCCGAACATGATGTTTTCCGGCAAACCCGGCTTATCGTCCCGACTATACTCAGAAAGCGTAAATAAATTGTTCAAAAAGCCTCACGCAAAGGCGCGAAGTTTTGCAAAGGACGACAGCATGGCTGGAGTTGAATGTTCCTGGGACAATGGGTAAAGGAGGCAGGATTATCCGGCAGCGGGGGCTAGATCGAAGCGGGACCCACGGGTATCACCTCGCGCGGAACATCAACTCGCGTTTGCGGTGGTTCGTCTTTGCTGGAAACATTCCCGGCAGTAAACGGGGCGCCCCTGCGTCAGCTTGAATGGAACGGTGGTTTCCTTCCCGCACTGGGAACAAGTGGTGGTGGTTACAGAGCGAGCGGAGCCTTGGCTTCCGCCCTGGCCCCGCTTCGTTTTGCACGCCTTGCATCGTTTAGGCTCGTTCTTGAAGCCTTTCTCGGCGTAGAATTGCTGCTCCCCGGCGGTGAAGACAAACTCACCTCCGCACTCCGTGCATTTGAGAACTCTATCCTTGTGCTCCATCGGATACCCCTTGTGATCACGGAAAAGCTTATGTAGGCCAGGGATGAGGGTGGCGTGAGCTTTTGCGCGTCCAGATCAGACGCCTGGCGCTCACTCTCTTTCAAGACGGGCCTTTTTACGGACCCGCTTGCGCGCCAACGCCTCCTTCACGCGGCGCCGCTCACCCGGTTTCAGATAGTACGAGTGTTTCTTGATCTCTTTGATGATATCCTCTTGTTGCACCTTGCGTTTGAAGCGGCGCAATGCGTTTTCGAGGGATTCACCTTCCTGAAGCCGAACTTCAGCCAAGCGATATACACCCCATTTCCTTAGTGAATTGGCGAAACCAACAGTCTGGTCACGGCTTTTGGGATTCTCTCCCGCGACTGTCCATAAGTCAAGCGGATTTTTAGATTTGCGCGGCCCGGGTGGAAGGGCTAGACAAAGGCAACTCACCACAAAGACACAAAGACACCAAGAGCCGAATCAAAAGACAAGAAAAGGTGGTTCATCGGGATTCCAAGCAGCCGGTTTGCCGCGAACCCAGCTTCTGCGTTTCGACATTTGCTTTTCCTTTGTAGTTTCGTGCCTTTGTGGTGATTTTGCCTTTCCCGGTTACATTCGATCGATGAAGCGACTCATTATCAACGCCGACGATTTCGGGCGCTCGGCGCAGGTGAACGCCGCGATCCTGCGTGCGCACCGGCGCGGCGCGCTCACCAGCGCCAGCTTGATGGTGACGGAGCCGGCCGCGTCTGAAGCCGCGATCGCCGCCCGCGACTGCCCCCAGCTTGACGTGGGCCTTCATGTAGTGGCTTGCAACGGGCGAAGCCTGCTACCCGCCCGGCAGCTTCGCGGGCTGGTGGATGACTCCGGCCGCTTCCCGCAGAGCGAAGCCTGGGCCGGACTGCGGTATGCCGTTCTTCCCCGGTTGCGGGCCAAGCTGCGAGACGAATTCCGCGCCCAGATCGAGCGGCATATCGAGTTGATAGGGACTCTCAACCATATCAATGGCCACCATAATCTTCATCTCCATCCCGTGCTGGCAGACATCCTGATTGACCTTGCCGCCGAATACCGCGTGCCTTGCCTCCGCCTGGTGCTTGAGCCGGTTCTCACCACGCTCTCATTCAGCCGCGACCATTGGCTGCGCAAGCTCCGGGACCATTTCCTATTCCAATGGCTATCCGGTCGGGCGCGCCGCAGAATGCAGGAGCGAGGCCTCTTGGCGAACGACTGTCTCTTTGGGTTTCACCAGACTGGCAATCTCACCGAATCCTATGTCCTTGGTGTACTCGCCCGGTTGCCGGAAAATAGCACCACGGAGTTTTATTTCCATCCGTCAATGGAGGCGAACGGCCAGCCACCGATATGGCCTTCACAGACGATGGAAACGGCGATCCTGACCAGTCCGGCGGTGCGCGGCGCGATCGAAAGGTGCGGCATCCGGCTGACGACTTTCCGGGAAATGGCTGGCCGCGCGACTGCAGAAAGCGGAAGAGCACCGGGAGCGAGCATCTGAAAGCGGTTGCTTATATAATAAGCAGGTAGGGAGTGCTGTGCCTTGGCGCCGCTTCGTAGGGGGCGCCGCTTGCCGCGCTCCCCAGTTTTGGGCGGGGCAGGCCCCGCCCCTACGAAGGCACGGCAAGCCGTGCCGGCAAAAGCAGGAGCAAGCTCCCGCACTCCAAGGGAACCAGGAGCCATTACTTCAAGTGCCTGATCCTATCCAAGCTGACACAGCCTTCATTGATACCGACCCCGGACCACCGCAAGGCGCAGCGTGCGGGGCGAGGGTGGCGCACCCTCCGGGCCGGAAGAAGCGCCGATGGTTGAGAGATGGTCTTGCCTATGGCCTGGCTGCGGCCATCATCGTGTTTCTGGCCCGTGGTACTTCGCTCAGTCAATTTGAGGGCATCCTGCGCGATGCGAACCCGTGGTGGTTTCTGCTGGCTTGCGCCGGGTCATTCGCCTTCTGGTTCTTTGGCGAAACGGTCCTCTATGCAAAGCTCTTCAGCTATTTTCATGTCCCAACTTCATTCCGCGAGATGCTGTCCGCGAACGCCGCGCAATACTTCCTGCAGGCCATCAATCAGGTGGCGGGCGGCGCCGCGCTGATACTGTTTATGCGAAGGCGTAAGGGCGTGCCCATGTTCTCCGGCGGCGCCACGCTGGTATTTTTGGGCCTGATCGACTTCCTGGTGATGGCTCTGATGGGATTGGCCGCCGCGTTGCTCGTGCCCAGTTCGTGGCTGGGACCGAAGTGGTACTACCCCGCCGTTCTGGCGGTGGGCATTTGTCTGATGGCGTGGTTCTGGCTGCGCGGCCGGCCTTCATCCGCGCTCTTGCGGTGGATTTATGACCGGCCCTCGCTTCTTAGCTTTCGCCGGGCCCGCGTTTCGCATTACCTACGCCTGATCCTGATCCGCGCAATTATTTTTTCCGCCCAGGGGTTTGCGCTGTATTTCCAGTTGCGCAGCTTTGGCGTGCACGTGCCGCTGGTCCAGGTGCTTGCCTTCGAACCGGCTGAGCTTTTCCTTAGCGCTTTGCCCATCACGCCGGCTGGCCTGGGGGTGCTCCAGGCGGTGCTGATCCTCGGCTTCCATTCCTATGGCACGCGGGCCGCGATCCTCACCGTCGGGCTTGCAATCAGCACCATGGGGATCATGATGCGCCTGCCGCTTGGCCTCGGTACGGCGGGCGCGTTTGCGCGGGAAGTGGTCCGCGGCCCCAAGAGAGAGGCGCTCGCGGCGGCCGCGACGGACTAGTGATTCCGCCTGCAAGATTTCAAATTCCGGATTCCAGATTCCGGGGTACTTCTTCCATCTCTCCGGTCGGGAGCAGACGTAGCTTCCTCCCACGCCACTTGACCGTATCGCCCACCAGGCTTCGTATCCACACGGCCTGCATGAGGAGGTCTTTCACGGGCGTCAGGAAAAGCTCCGTCAGGCGAACCGGAAGGCGCAGCGCCCGGCGGAAGATGAGCGCGGTCATGCCCATGCGCGCCGCAACGGTTGCTAACGCCAGCACGACCCACGGCCATCCGAATCCCGATGCGAGGAAGAGCAGCAACGCCCAGAAAGGTCCGTTGATCAACATCCTTGCCTGGCTGATGGGGCGGATCTTGCGATCGACCATCGCCCAGCGCATCTGATGATCCCAGAAGTCACGGAACGGCATCTTCTCTGTCACCATGGTGACGATGGAGCTTGAGAGCACGATCTCATAGCCCGCGGACACCGCGCGCCGTGCCAGCGCAAAGTCATCTCCGTAGGAGTTCTTCACCGTCTCCAATCCGCCTATAGCTTTCAGCGTGCTTTGCCGGATGGCAACGGTTGAGGCGAAGGCATGGCGCATGGGCTCGAGGTAATAGGAGAGAATCGCCATAGGGGTGAAGTCCGTATTGATGAAGTTGGCTTCAAGCCGCGCGCCCAGGCTGCCGCGCGGCGCAATGCCTTTATAGGCGCAGGTGACGATTCCGGTCTTTTCACCGGACTGCAACTCCGCGACCACCCGCCGCAGATAGTCGCGGTCCACGCGCACGTCAGCGTCGCTCATCACCAAGATTTCGGACTCTGGCGGCTCGCGCAGCATACGCATGAGCTTTCCCACTTTGCGGTTCGTCGATGGCTCGTCTCCTACGGTTTGCGTGATTTTGGCGGAAGGATATGCGCGCTTGATCTCGTCGATCGTGCGCAACGCGGTGTCATCCTCCGTGCTAACTCCGAACACATACTCCTTCTTCGCATAATCCAACTCCATGAAGGTCTGCAGGTTGGCGGTCAGCTCGTCGTCGTATCCGTGCATGGGCTTGATCAGGGCCACGCCAGGTAGGATTGGCGGCAATGCGGGAAGCCTGGCTGCTCGCCGGGCAAAGAGAAGGCCCGCTGCCGTCGCGAGCAGGTAATAGGCGATGGAGCAGCAGCAACAGACTATGAGCACGTCGCGGAAGATGGTCAAACGATGGTCACCTCAATGCCGGTCAGGATGCCGGAAGTCCGTATCAACGATAACATGGCATGAGAAAATGGAGATGCACGGGACGGACAAGACGGTTTGCCCAGCGCCTTGCTTGCCGGCGTGCTTCCTTGCACGCTCTAGACGCAGGTTGTAAACTGAATCCGGTGGAGCTTCCTGAACAAATTGCTGAGAGGCGTGTCGTGGCGGCTTTACGCCGCCATGGGCATGTTGAGCACAATCGACCTGTGGCCATGTGAAATTGCCGCTACACATCCCACGGGGGTTTTTGAGCAGTCTGCCCTGAAAAGTTCGGTCGAGATCACGGAAGGGCACGGTTTTAACCGTGCCGGAAAAGCCCTCACCCACCACTTCGCAGTCTCCCCTCTCCCTAAGGGAGGGCGGTCGGGGTGAGGGGGCAGCGTTTACGGCATGGCTGAAGCCATGCTCTTCCGAAGCCCTTTTCATGCTTGTCCTGATGGGCCGTTGGTCCACGAAAGCTCATGAAAAACCGAGTACCTGAGAGGGCTGAGGAGCGATGCTAAGCCCTTTGATTTCAGTACCGCTTGTTTCGGCACTTAGGTTTTTCGATCCTTGCGGGTGTCGCCAAGCGACATGACCGACCGTTAAGCAACTGAACGACTGGAGAAAAGCCATGGCAAGCCCGATTCGCCGTGAATGGGTCGAAAAGCGCACTGGTCCGGTGGTGACGCAGATGTACTACGCCCGGCAGGGCATAATCACCGAGGAGATGGAATACGTGGCCCGGCGGGAGAGCCTGGCGCCGGAAGAGGTCCGCGAGGAGGTGGCGCGAGGCCGCATGATCATCCCAGCCAACGTCCGCCACGTGGAGCTTGAGCCGATGGCCATCGGCGTCGCTGCCAAATGCAAAATCAACGCCAACATCGGGAACTCGGCCACCACGTCGGATATTTCGGGCGAGGTTGAGAAGCTCCGCACATCGGTGAAATACGGCGCGGACACGGTGATGGACCTATCAACCGGCGGCAGCATTCACGAAATCCGCGAAGCCATCCTGCGCGCCAGTCCCGTGCCCATCGGCACGGTGCCTATCTACGAGGCGATCAGTCGGGTGAAGCACGTGCGCGACCTCACGCCCGAACTCATGTTGGAAGTGATCGAGGAGCAGGCAGAGCAGGGAGTGGATTACATGACCATCCACGCTGGCGTGCTGCGCAAGTACATCCCGCTCACCCGCAACCGCATCACGGGCATTGTGAGCCGCGGCGGCGCCATCATGGCGCAATGGGCCGTGGAAAACAATCAAGAGAACTTCCTCTACGAGCGCTTCGCGGACATCTGCAAAA
>JBOGJX010000099.1:0-5670 GCA_050745285.1 Terriglobia bacterium | reverse complement strand
GGTCAAGAGGACGGAAGGACATGGTTTTAATCGTGCCGTCGCGTGCTCGCCATCCTTAATATGTCTCCGGCTGCGGCGATTGGCGGTCCGCCCATCGCCGCAGCCGGAGATTGTAAGTCGCCGTTTCCGGGCGGCATGGCTAAAGCCATGCTCTTCCACACAGCAAGCGGCAAAGCCGCAGATCGCGTCCAAAGGTCTGGGACGTTCATATGAACAAGCCGCGTCGCGTTCACGCAGATGTCGCTTGACGCCGGCGCCAACTCCACCCCAATCCGAGAATCAAAAGCCCGGTTGGAATGAGCAGTAATGTGCTGGGCTCGGGCGTAGGATCCGTAATGGTTACAGGCGGGAACTGCGAAAAATCGGTAAGGCCGGCCGCGTTGGCGCCAAAAAACATGTCCGTGTCGTTTGGAACCGGCGTTCCACCGCTAAACGTGATGTCAACCAATTGACCGGTGGTCAGGGTTCCTGCTGGGCAGTTATTGTCGGTGAGAAAGCTGTCGGCGTTCACGCAATCAACCGTCTGGCCAACGAGTGGGCCAGATGCTGGCACTGTAAATTCAAAATTCAGCGCGGTGATGGGCCCTCCGGTCAGGTTTGCGAGCGCGAGGCACGCCGTTTCCCCGCTCACGCTGGCCGGAATTCCGGCGTTGCTGCAACTCTGCCAAGGTACTGAAACCGGTGTTCCCGCACTGATGATATCGGCGAGTTGAACCGCCGGGTCCAGAGGCATCGGGTCAAAGATGATGCGGATGTCAGGAATACCGTCCGCTGCCGCGGCGAGCGCAAATGAGAGAACGATGGCACAAAGAAGCACTATGCGGAGAACCTTCATAGCTGAATTCCTCCCCTTGCCAACCATAAAGTGGGGCGAAGTGATGATTGACCCGCGCGGGCTGCCCCATCGTCCAGTTGAACGGTAATACTCTATGGCGTTATCTCATTGAAGTCAATGGGGTTGTCAACTGGTTATTACTACGGATTCTGAGACGGCCGGTGGCTTTGCTACTTCGTAGGGGCCATCGCGATAGTGATAATCCTCAAGATAAGGAGCAGACGCCAAAAAATGATGTCCATAATCACACCCGAGGTAGCCACGGCACGAAGTCTGTGCCGTGGGCATTTCAATTCAATGCGCAAACGCCCACGGCACAGAAGCCGTGCCGTGGCTACCTCTTCAAATGGGGTGTGTCGCCTTGGCGGGCGGCGAGTAGCGCAGTATAGCCACCGTCAGATCATCGGTTTGGGGGACGGTCCCGGCAAATGCCTCCGCCGCCGCAACTATGCTGGCGCAAACTTCTTCAGGAGGGGCGCCTTTCATGGCGCAGGCCTGAACGAGCTGTTTCAGCCGGGCTTCTCCCAATAGATCTTCCGCTTCGTTCTGCGCCTCGGTCAGGCCATCCGAGAACACGAGGATCTGGTCACCGGGTGCGAGACTTACACTCATCACCTCATAGGTGGCCTGTTGAAACATGCCGAGAGGAAAGCTGGGCGCATGGAGGCTGTCGACCTCGCCACTCGCGCGAATGTGTAGGGGAGGGACGTGTCCGGCGTTTACAAACTGAAAGTTGCCCGCGGGGTCGAGCACCCCATAGAAAAGTGTGGCATACATCTCCGGCGGCGTCCGTTCGCAGAGGAAAGTGTTGATGCGCCGGAACAGCCCCGCGAGGTCCGTGTCGGCGGCGGCAAGCGCCGAAAAGGCGCCCTGCAAGGTCATGGACATCATGGCCGCCGGAAGGCCCTTGCCGGAAACGTCCGCCACGGTCAGCCCGAAGCGGCCGCCCGGAAGAGGGACGACATCGTAATAATCGCCGCCGACGGTGCGGCAGGGAGTGGTCATGGCATGGATCAGGAAATGATCGCCGCGTGGCAGCTCGCGGGGCAAGAGACTTTGTTGGATACTCCTGGCCAGCGACATCTCGTGACGGCTGCGTTCCTGCTCGCGCGCCACGCGTAGCAATCGGGCGTTCTCGATGATCATGGCGCCTTCAATCGCCAGCGTCTCGAGCGCCTGGCGGTCGAGACTGGTGATGGCCGCGGGCCTCGACCTGTTTTCAAGATAGAGAACGCCAAGCAACTCCGGCGCCGCCTGTCGGATCGTCTCGCCCTCCGAGGCGTCCGTTACGGGCAGTTTCTGCAGCGGAATTGCCAGCGCGCCGCGCTGCCCGCTCGAAACCGTGATGGTCTCATATGCCGATGCCACGTTCGCCCCATCCTCTAGCATTGCTTCCTGGCGGCGTGTCCGCATCACGCGTTGGACAAGCTCGTCGGAATATCCCTCCTGCCCGGCCGCAGGGTCCTGGCCCCGAACCAGGCGGCTCTGAAGCTTGCCGCTTTCATCCGCCAGAAAAAGGATGCCGCGCTCGGCGCCCGACATTTGCAAAGCCGAATCCACCACCGCCGCAAGGACCTCCTGCAAGGCCGTCGCGCGATGCAGCATCCGCGCAAGCTGGAGGAGCAGGTTGAGGTGCTGCAGCACAGGCGTGGCGCTCTCCGGCGCCTTCTCGATCTTTTCCAGCAGGTTTTGCAGGGCGGGTCCGGCGGAAAGGAACGTGATCTGGTAAGCGTCCGAAACGCCCAGATTAATACGGTCGCCATCCTGCAGCGACCTGACCTCGATGCGCTCTCCGTTCACATGAGTGCCGTGGCGGCTCGCCGAATCTTCGAGGACATACCCGTGCGCGCCTTGAACAATCTGCGCGTGACGGCGTGAGATACGATTGTCGAGCAGCACCAGGTCGTTGTCGGGCTGGCGGCCAAGGGTGAATGGCGTCTTGCTGATGGCTACCTCGCGCACGCTTCCTACGGCGTCCTGTATCATTAAGCGGGCAGCATCGTTGGGCATAAGCCATCACCCCCTGGGAGGCGGGCTTTAGTATAGCAGAGGCAGGATTCGGAATTCGGGGTGGCAAGCACTGCTTGCCTGGCAGCCAGATTGAATCGGAGCAGAAACCGGCGGCCAAAGGACACCGCTACAAAGGCCGCGGTTACTGCCGGCGAATAGCTTGCAGCAGCTCAGCCATGCCGATCTGTGCCGTGCCGAACTTCAACACGACCCTCCCGGCAGCGAGATTCGCGATCTCGGCCGCGTCCTTCATGGAAGCGCCAGCGCTATAGGCGAGCGCGAGCACCCCAATCACTGTGTCTCCCGCGCCCGTTACGTCATAGACCGGCCGGGGAAGGCTATGGACTGTGTAATGGCCGCCCTTCGCGTCAAGTAGGCTCATCCCTTCGCTGCCGCGCGTCACCAGGAGGTATTCGCATTGGAACGTTTCGATCAGGCGGCGCCCGCCCTTCTCCATGGCAGCACGATCGCGCATGGGCATTCCCGCCAATTGCTCCGCTTCGTGGAGGTTCGGCGTGACCGCCGTCGCATGGTAGCAGGGCTCAGGATGGGAAGGTTTCGGGTCAACAAAAACCGGCACGCGACGGGCACGCGCGAGAGGCAGAACCTCACCGCAAAGGCCGGGATCGACTGAACCCTTCTGATAATCCGAGACGATCAGCGCGTCGAGCCGCCCCATCCACTGGCGGAGAGAATGAGCCAGGGCCGCCTTTGACGCGGCCGAAATTGCAGAAACCTTTTCGAAATCCAGGCGGAGCAACTGATGCTGATGAGCGGCAATCCTGAGCTTGCGAGGCGTGATGCGGCCATTCTCCCGGACCAGCGTTGCCGGACGGATGCCGTGCCCGGTCAATAATTCGCACAAGCGCTTGCCGCTTTCGTCCGCGCCGATTACGCCCCAGGGAATGACGCGCCCGCCCAATGCGGCGATGTTGGCCGCCACGTTGCCCGCGCCGCCGGGGAAGCCTTGCGCGGCATCCGTGCGGTCGATAAGCACCACCGGGACGGGCGCTTCCGGGGAGATACGCGTGGCGTCGCCCCGCAGAACCTCGTCCAGCATGAAATCACCCAGTACTCCGATCCTCTTGCCTCGGAACAGGCGGACGATCCGAGTCCAGCGAATTTCTTCCTTCTTTGTCATTATGCTCTCTATCGCAGGGCGCATGGAGTATGTAGCCGGTTGCTGAAACACATGTAGAGGCGGCTTTACGCCGCCATTTGGCGGGATAAACTCGCCTCTACACGCGCTAAGCTGCGCCACTACCCTATGGCGTTGTCCCGCCGCGAAACACAGCAAACGTCTGCTATTCTAATTGCAATGGGTCAGCTCATCAATCAAGAAAGCGGCGGCTTCCGCCCTTCGGCGCCAGATGGATCGCAGCCCGCTTCTCCGCGCATCCTGGTAGCTCGCGTCGGCGCCATCGGTGACACGCTGATGGTCACGCCCCTGGTGCGCGCCCTGCGCAAGAGTCTTCCCAAAAGCCGCCTGTGCTTCCTATGCTCCGAGGCAGCGTACGACGCTCTAAGGTATAACCCTCACTTGAATCGGGTAATTCCCCTCGATCACTGGCGCTTGCCGATGTGGCTGAACTCCGGGAAGCGCCGGATCATTGCCGCGCTGCGCAAGGAAAATTTCGAGGTGCTCCTTGCTCTTGAGAGTGACGCCCGCTTTCTCAGCCTCGTGCGCGAGGTACGATGCCCCCGCGTGATTGCCTATGGCGCTCTGGCGGATGCAGGAGGTTTCGAGCGCGCAGAGTTTAATCCGAAGTCGCATATGATCGACAATCATCTCGAGGCCGCAAGGCGTCTTGGCGTGGATCCCGCCGGCCGTGAGATGGATCTTGGCTTTCCCCCGGAGATGAACACGCCGCTTTGGGAAAGTTTAACTCGCGCAGGCGTTCGGAAAGAGGGGGTGCTGGTGGGCATCCATGCCGGGTGGGGAGGGCGGAAGCATTCGCTCACCGAAACGCGGTTAAAAAGCTGGCCGCCGGAGCGTTTTGCCGAGATTGCACGCTGGCTCGTAAACCGTGTGGGAGCGTCCGTGGCTTTAACGGGGGTTGAGGCAGACCGGGAGCTTAACGATTTGATTGCGAATCTCTCCGGCGTCCGATGCCTGAACCTGGCCGGAAAACTGTCCCTGCTGGAGATGGTCGCCTTGCTTCGCCGCTGCAATGCCTATCTGACGGTTGATTCCGGACCGGCCCACATGGCTGCGGCGATTGGAACGCCGCTTATTACTTTGGTGGGACCGGCCATCATCGAGCAAACGGCTCCAGCCGGAGGCCACGGGCCGGTGCGCATCCTTTATCATCGTGTGCACTGCGCGCCGTGTTATGGCACGCCGCTCATGAAGTCATGCCGCGATAACATCTGCATGAAAGAAATCAACACCGATGAGGCACGGCTTGCCTTGGAGCAAGTGCTGGCTTCGAAGCGAACCGCGCAGGAGTAACCTACTCCGGGTCAATTTTGGCTTCGTCCACCAGCATCACGGGAATATCGTCTTTGATCGGATAGACGCGCCGGCACTGGCCGCATTTAAGGCCTTGGCCATCCGGAGTCAACTTGACGGCGGCTTTGCACTGCGGACAAACCAGAATATCGAGAAGCTCTTGACTGACGGCCATGGTTCAACGCTCCGTGTATTAGGGTGGTTTCAACTTAGCAAACGCGCGCGGGAACTTCAAGCTGGCGCTTCTACCGCTTAGTGCTGTCATTTGAAATTATGGTGATGTAACTCTTTGTGCGGCTAAACCCCTCCCCGGCCCTCCGGTCCACCCTCTCCCATGGGAGAGGGCCGGGTATTCGATTTCTGATTCTAGCCC
>JBOGJX010000098.1:0-5324 GCA_050745285.1 Terriglobia bacterium | reverse complement strand
GGCCATGTGTGCGCCACCCGGATTATTTGTATGCTTACTTGTTGGACACTACATTCGTACATATGGTGACGGACGCAGCCCGGACAAGGATTCTGCCATGTACATCCAGTATACCGGCTTCGATGTGGCCACGCGGTGCCGGATATATCATTTCAGAGTGCTCAATAATCTTGTGGCGGAACGCGACTTTGCCATCCGGGTTGGAACAGAGGCATTTTGCGAGGCCGCTTTGAAACTGCAGGAGGGTCCGGACATCTGTTTTGGCCGCTTGAAGCAGGAACTGGAGACGGAAACGGAAGGATCCCGCGCCAACGCGGAATTGAGCATCGGTGAGGGTGATATTCGCGAATACCGGGAGCAGCACCACGCACGTACCCTTATGGAAGGAAAACGGCGCCGACGCATCGGCTTCGGACCGGGCGATGGTCTTCCGGGAGAGCCGGTCCTATCGAGTTGAATTGCATCCCTTGATCGGGGCGCAACGGGTTCTCCCATAGCGGCGATTTCAATAACGGGCGCATTGGCGCTAGCAGCCTCACAATGCCGCTGCATTGCAATGTGCTCCTCCTCTGGTCTCGGCCTTGACATACGGCGGGACGCTGCCAGAGGAAACGCAAACGCAGGTTGACCGGGCGGACGCCAGGTTCGCCCCACTTGGAGAATAAAATGGCTACTAAGCTTTACGTAGGTAATCTTCCGCATAGCGTCACCACGAGCGCCCTCAATGATTTCGTAACCGAAGCTGGGTTTCAGGTGGCCTCAGCGATGGTGGTTATGGATAAAATGTCGGGGCAATCCCGTGGGTTTGGCTTTGTTGAACTCGCCGATGGCGGGGACATCCAGCGGGCAATCGGCAGCTTAAACGGACGCGATTTCGAAGGCCGTCCTCTGACCGTGAACGAAGCTCGCCCCCAGCGCACCGGATTCTCGGGTCAGCAGCACGGCGGCGGTAGCGGTGGCGGCGGGCGAGACCGCTACGACCGTAAGCGAAGTTACTAGAGGGAGAAGAATCCGTGAAACTAAAGACCGGACAATTCGTCCGCCACACCAAATATGGGTGGGGTACGATTCTGGAAAACACCCGTGATCAGACCGAGGTGTATTTTCAAACCGTGGGCATCAAGAAATTTGTAACTTCCGTTACGACTTTCGCGTTTGTACAGGACCAGGCGCCCAAGAAAAAACCTCCATCCTAAGGCGCCGTTTCGGCGTCTATGCAGAATTGCTAAGGCCTGGGAATCCGTGCACGCATTTGCCAGCTTTCCGGAGGACATGTGGAAATACCTCAATCTATGGATAGCAAATTCCGCTTCATTCTGGCCGCGGCGAAGCGGGCGCGGCAGTTGCAGGCTGGCGCCAGGCCTCTTGTGCAAACACCTTACAAGAAGAACACGAAAATAGCCGTGGCAGAGCTCGAGGCCGGGCTTGTTCCTTTTGAGATATTGGACATGCCGCTGGGATCAGAGGGCGGAGATAAATAGCCAGCCTTCTGTCGGCAGACTGGCAAGGATTAGCCGGGATCTCCTCATTGGAGCTCGGCGCCAGTTTGAAATCAATATGTCGGCCTTAACCCGAGCTGCCGAACTGGATGTTGCGCGAGTTGTTCGCTTGATCTGCAATCCTCCCGAACGGCGAGCCATCGTCCACTCTATTAGTCCGGAAAGGCGAAGTTCCTCCCCTGCATCAATGTGTGCCGGGAACCCGCTTTGAAGCATGGTGCTTCCCTCCACGCCCCCATCCCGCAACAAGCTTTCCGACCGTTCCATGAACGCCCTGCGAATACCTCTTTCCCTGCCCGAATGACAAGCCCAGAACGTAACTTAACGCAAACCGCGGGTGACCCATAGGTATTGGAAGTGTGCCACGCCAATGAAAGCTTGAGGCTGAATCACGGTCAGATTTCAGTTTCTCTCCATATTTCATACGGAAACGTCCACTCAATCGGCAAACGCAGCGGTTGCGGCGTTGGTACTCGCCGTGGCGCGCAGAGTAAATTGAAGATGCCGCTGGCGCGCGCGCATGATAACGTATTTCGTGATCCCCTTCCTGGATCAGGGATGAGTGCGAGGCCTTCAAAGAGAGAGAAGCCATCATGCAAGGAAGTGAAAATTTTGCCTCGGCCGTGAGCCACGAAGACTCGGCTGCCGGCCCTATCATCCCCGGGCAAACACCGGAAGCGATGACGGCCTTCCACATCATGACTAAGCCGGCCGGGCCGATCTGCAATTTAGACTGCAAATACTGCTTTTATCTCGAGAAGGAAAAGCTCTATCCGGGCACATCCGATTGGCGCATGCCGGAGGACGTGCTTGAATCCTACGTCCGGCAATACATCGAAGCTCAAAGCGCCGAAGTGATCGCGTTTGCCTGGCAAGGCGGAGAGCCCACCCTGCTCGGCGTCGACTATTTCCGCAAGGTGGTGGAGCTGCAGAAGAAATATGCTCATGGCAAGCGCATTGATAACGCGTTCCAAACCAATGGCATTCTGCTGGATGATCGCTGGGGCGAGTTTCTGGCGGAGAACAAATTCCTGGTTGGGCTTTCCATTGACGGGCCGCGCGAGCTTCATGATCGCTACCGCGTGGATAAAGGCGGCCAGCCCACCTTCAACCGCGTGATGCGGGGCCTCGACTGCCTGAAGAAGCACGGTGTCGAATTCAACACGCTCACCGTGGTCCAGCGGCACAACTCCCAATACCCGCTGGAAGTTTACCGCTTTCTGAAGGGCGCGGGCAGCGGCTTCATACAATTTATTCCCATCGTGGAAAGGGTGGCGTCCGGCGTCGGCCCGGAGGATTTAAGCCTGATTGGTCCGCACGCCCCGCACGAGGCGAAGGTCTCCGAATGGTCCGTTGATCCTCTGCAATACGGACGCTTTCTCAGCCGGATTTTTGACGAGTGGGTACGCAATGACGTGGGCCGGGTCTATCTCCAACTCTTCGATGTGGCCCTCGAAATGTGGTACGGGCTGCCGGCTAGCCTCTGCGTTTTCCGCGAGACGTGCGGGGCGGCCATGGCGATCGAGCACAACGGGGACCTCTATTCGTGCGACCACTTTGTTTATCCCGAAAACAAGCTGGGCAACATTATGGAGCGTCCGCTCTCGTCACTCGCTGCGTCCCCGCAGCAAGTGAAGTTCGGCCGCGATAAGCTTGAAACGCTTCCCCGTTATTGCCGCGAGTGTGACGTGCGCTTTGCGTGTAACGGCGAATGCCCTAAGCACCGCTTCATTCGCACGCCGGATGGCGAAGAGGGGTTGAACTACCTGTGCGCTGGCTACAAGATTTTCTTCCATCATATTGACCCTTATATGCAATTTATGGCCTCGGAGCTGAGCCATCAGCGAGCTCCAGCCAACGTCATGATGTGGGCGGCCCAGCGAGACGAGGCTCCGTCCTCGACCAAGCCTGCCGGCCGGAATGATATGTGCCCCTGCGGCAGCGGCCTGAAATTCAAGAAGTGCTGCGGGCGGATTGCCTAGCTTCCCATGGGATCCCAGCCCTCTCCCTTTGGGAGAGGGGGGGACCACGAAGTGGTGGGTGAGGGCGATGGCAAGCACTGCTTGCCTTGGCGCATGGGGCACGCCATGGCGTGCCTCTACGAACGTGCGCCATGATTCCCCTCCCCTGATCCAGGAGGTGAGTCGCAGACATCAAGAGGATATAATGCCGATGAAACAGAGTCCATCAGACACAACATCACATCTCTCTCCTACCCGGCGCGAGTTTCTTAAACGGTCGGCTGCGGCTGCGGCTTTTCCGGCTCTCGCTGCGGAGGACCCGGCAGTCTCTCAGGAAAGCATGAAACGCGGAGACCAGAAGGCGCACCCCAATCTTCTCATGATCATTGCGGACCAGTTTCGCTGGGACTGTGTCGGGGCCTATGGGTTGAATCCCATGAGTGCGACGCCAAATCTCAGCGACATGGCGCGGCGGGGAGTGGCATTCCAGAACGCGGTCACGAATCAACCTTTGTGCTCGCCTTCGCGGGCATGTCTCTTCACCGGGCAGTATGCCACGCAAACGGGGGTGTGGAAGTTGGGGCCTGGCCTGAGGCCGGATGCGGTAACGCTCGCAACGATCCTGCGCGATGAAGGCTATACCACAAACTATATCGGCAAGTGGCACCTCGCGCCCAATTCAAGCCAGAATCCCGCCAGCCACGGATACGTCCCGCCGCAATATCGGGGCGGCTTCGCGGATTTGTGGGAAGCTTCAAACGAATTGGAGCTTACCTCGCATCCTTACGAAGGAACCATCTGGGATGGCGATGGCAAGCCAATGCACTTCCAGGATGTTTACCGGGTTGATTATCTGACCGGCCTGGCCGTGAAGTTTCTGCGCCAGCCGCGTGACAAGCCGTTTTTTCTCGTCGTATCGCAATTGGAGCCGCATTTCCAGAACGACGCGAACGCATTCATCCCGCCCAAGCGATACGCCGGAAGCTTCGTCAACCCATTTGTGCCGCACGACCTGCGATTTTTCCCTGGAGACTGGCAAGCACAACTTCCCGGCTATTACGGTGACATCAAGAGTATCGACGATTCAGTGGGCGCTCTTCTGAAGACCCTCGATGAGCAGGGCGCCCTGGATCATACGATCGTGATGTTCATCAGCGATCACGGATGCCATTTCCGCACCCGCAATGCCGAATACAAACGAAGTCCCCACGAAAGCTCTATTCATATTCCGTGGGTGATGCAGGGACCCGGCTTCGATCATGCCCGCATGATTCCGGAGTTGGTGAGTATGGTCGACGTCAGCCCGACGCTCTTGGACGCGATGGGCGTGAAAATCCCCGATTCCATGCATGGGCACACTGCATTTCCTCTGGTCAATCAAGGCCACGCGCGGGGCCACGCGCGGGAAACGTGGCCGAACGAAGCATTCATTCAGATTAGCGAGTCGATGGTGGGACGGGCGTTGCGAACTGCTGAATGGACGTACTGCGTGGCCGATCGCCATGGGAATGGCGGGAAGGATTCAAGCAGCACTCATTACGAGGAATACCAGATGTACAACCTGGCGTCAGACCCGCACCAGTTGCTCAACCTCGTAGGACGCCATGACAATCCCGAGCTCGTCCATTACGACGGAGATCAACCGCTGCCCGAAGTGGCGTCGCACTTGCGCGAGCGCCTCATCGCCCGAATGGTAGACGCCGGCGAAGCCGCGCCCGAAATCGAAAAGGCGATGCTGTATCCGTGATCGAGGGATGTAGCGCAGAGTTTTGCTTTTAAAACTCTGCGGCTTGTGATGATCCAGAACGAGGCGGATCGTAGGGGCGCCCTGTACGTTTTTTTTTATAAGAAAGCGGCGCCCATT